>JBPCJG010000165.1:0-19402 GCA_051005515.1 Longimicrobiaceae bacterium | reverse complement strand
CCGAACGACCTGATCATCAAAGCGACCGCCGTCGCGCTCCAGCGCCACCCCATGGTGAACGCTTCCTGGACGGGAGACGCGATCCGTCAGTTCGGAGGGGTGCACATCGGCGTCGCCGTGGCCGTCGAGGAAGGGCTCATCACCCCGGTGATCCGCGACGCCGACCGCAAGGGGATCGCCGAGATCGCGCGGGAGATCCGGGAGCTGGCCGGTCGCGCGCGGGAAAAGAAATTGAAGCCGGAGGAGTACACCGGCTCCACCTTCTCGATCTCGAACCTGGGGATGTATGGGATCGAGGAGTTCACCGCGGTGATCAACCCGCCGGAAGCCGCGATTCTCGCGGTGGGTGCGATCGAGGACAGGGTGGTCGCCGTGGACCGCCAGGCCAAAGTGCGCTCGCGCATGCGGATGACGCTGTCGTGCGACCACCGCGTCATCGACGGCGCCACCGGCGCGGAGTTCCTGCGCACGCTGAAGGGGTATCTCGAGGACCCGCTGCTGATGCTGGCCTGAGGGCGCCGAAGAGCGTTACCCCCTGCCGTTGGTCCACACGACGACGGCGCCGCAGCCGATCCGTTCGGCGCGCACGCGGTAGCGGCCGGGAGCGGGGAGCGCGAAGACGAAACTGCCGCCGTCGGACGAGAGCGTCCGCCCCCGCTGCGTCCCGACCGAATCCAACAGGACTACGAGGGTGCTCGCCATCGGCGCTCCGCTCGCCCCGCCACCACGGTGCCGCGGAGGGTCTGTGACGCGAGCGGCGTCACGACGAAGCCGAGGAGGAGAACGAAGCGGAGCAGCCGGTTCATCGCCCATCGAAGGCTTGAGGGGCGATCATCATCTCTTCCAAAAACCCTCACTACCGCCGGTTTCCGGGCAGAACCCGGCGGTGGATCTCTCAACCTTCGAGGTTCGGCCAGTTCCGGTTCCTGCCCCCGCCCGACGCACGGAAGTACCCGGGACGCGCGCCGCCTCGATCCGAAACCCCGCCCCGCACCCGGAAGCGGCCCGAAAACGGATCGTGCAGGTCGTCCGGATGCGGAGGGTAATCTCGCTCATCGAAGCGGCCCACATAACCTCCGTCGTAGCCGCGACCACGCCGTCCGCCGGCCAGATCACGGTCGTAGTCGAACTCGCGGGGACGCCCGCCGCGGTCCGGCCCGAAGGTGTGTCGCCGCCGGGATGCGCCCCTTTCATGCTTTGGGTAGTCGTCTGCGTAACGCATCGGTATCCTCCTCGGCAGTGGTGACCCCCGGCGGATTCCGGGGGCGCCGGAAAAATGCAAAATGCGCGCCTAACTGCAGTGGCAGTTCCACCCTCCTGTGACCGCTTTTCCGGCCGCTCACCCGAATTTTACCCCGCCGGATGTCCGATTCGGCTCACGCCAACCGAGCGGTTCCATTCTCGACCCTTGCGACGCTCTGTCGCGCCGTTGCGATCCGCAGGACCAGGTATCCCACGGCCCCTGACAGCAGAGACCCCGCGAGCACCCCCAACCGCACCGCCGTGCCATAATCCGGGTCTCCGGCTGGAAAGGCCAGGGATCCGATGAACAGGCTCATGGTGAAACCGATTCCCGCCAGCAGAGAGACACCGTAGAGGTGCGTCCACCCCGCTTCCGTCGGGAGACGTGCCAGACCCGCCCGGATCGCCAGCCAACAGAATCCGAAGACGCCTACCTGCTTGCCGACGAAGAGCCCCCCCGCGATCCCCAGCGGGAGCGGCTGCCAGAGGGTCGCCGCCGACACTCCTTTGAAAGACACGCCGGCGTTCGCGAAGGCGAATACCGGGAGGACCAGAAACGCCACCCACGGATGTAGCGCATGCTCCAGGTGTCGCAACGGCGAATGGCCCTCGGCGTCGGATGTCCGCAACGGAATGGCGAGACCCAGGGCGACCCCCGCCAGAGTCGCGTGCACCCCCGACTTTAGGACGAAGATCCAGAGCAGGATCCCCACGAGCACGTACGCGGCGACGCGGGTGATTCCCCGCCGGTTGAGAAGAAAGAGGACGACCAGGGCTCCAGCCGCCAGACCGAGTGCCATGGGGGAAAGGTCGGCGGTGTAGAAGGCAGCGATGATGACGATTGCCGCCAGATCGTCGAGAATGGCGAACGCCGTGAGCAGAACCTTGAGGGGAAGGGGAACGCGGTCACCGAGCAACGAGAGGATGCCGAGAGCGAAAGCGATGTCGGTCGCTGCGGGAATCGCCCAACCGTTCAGCGCCACCGGGTCCGCCCGGTTCAGTGCCACGTAGAACAGCGCGGGCACCAGCATGCCTCCCAGCGCCGCCACGCAGGGGAGCACGAGCTGCGACGGCCGCGACAGCTCGCCGTCCAGGAACTCCCGTTTCACCTCCATCCCGATCAGGAAGAAGAAGACGGCCATCAAGCCGTCATTGATCCAGAGCAGGAGGGGCTTGTCGATGACAAACGTTCCCGCGCGAACCCCCACCGGCAGCGCGAGAAGCCGCTCGTAGAGCGGCCCCAAGGGCGTATTGGCACAGAACAGCGCCAGCGCCGCCGCGGCCATGAGCGCGATTCCGCCCGCTGCCTCGTAGGCCATCCACCGGCGCAGTGTCGCCAGTGGTCCATTGGATTCTATGGTAGAAACTCGCACTTTACAGAATCGGCGGCCGCATGCGGATTGGATTCGGCTGCCGTCCGCACATACCGGACCGCTCAACACCGCGTTCTGCCGCGCCGGTGCTCGCCAGAGGCGGAATCCCGCGGGTCAGGACAAAGTGTTGTCGTCGAATGCACGGATCTTGCTCCTCGATCAGCCCCACGGTCCCCTCGTTCGGGCCCGTGCAGCATGTCGGATCGTCACCCAAGATCACCTGCGCCCCCGGCGCGACGCGGAGTTCTCGATTTCCGAGGATCAATGTTTCGGAAAGCCGTAGGTTTCATGCTTTTGCTCGCGGGGTGCTCGGAGCTTCTAGAGATCGCCTCCGTCCAGCTGGAGTCGCAGCTCGTGGAATCCAAGCCGCCGGAGAACGCAGTAGCGACCTTGGAGGGTAGAGACGATCAGCTCATCCTCTGCCGCACCATCAGCACCTCGAGTCGCTGTCAGAACTCGGGAGCCGATGTCATCCGGGAAGACGGGCATGAGGTTCCGCTTGGCGTCGACGCGTATCCGAAGCCACCGGCTGAACACTCACTCGACGACCACTCCGTGACGATCCGGTGACGGTGTTGGACCCATTCACCGAGTATCCGGAAGAGAAACCCGACCGGGTCCCTGAATGGGCCGAAACCTTGGTCGTCGGCTTCGTCGTCGTCTCGCTCCTCGCGCTGGTCGCGGTTCCGATACTCGTCCAGAGCCGAATCCACGCGCTTCGCCAAACAGTGGAAGACGTCGCCGAACCGGCCCGCTCGGCCGTAAGCCGGATCCACTTTCATCTTGCCCGGGAGATGTCCGCCTCGCGGGGCTACGTTCTCACGGGCGAAACGCGCTTTCTGGACCGCTACGAGAGTTCGTTGGTTCAGGAGGGGGAGGCGTACGATGAGCTCGCACCGCTGGCGGCCCGGCTCGGACCGGAGGTGGTCGAGCTGTTTGCAGACGTTCAGGTTCTGTCGGAGCGATGGCATCGAACCAGCGACAGCGGCAGGGCTCGTGATCGGCTGCTCGAGGAGGGAACCGTTCCCTTTTCTGCGTACGAACAGCAGCTCTTCGAGCAGACGTTGCAAGGCGCCACCCGGCTCGACCAGGCAATCGTAGCCGAGACGCGTCGTTACCGGGCCGAAATCCGGGCAGCCGAGCGAACGGGGCTGGTCCTGACCGCAGTGCTCGCAGCTCTTGCTTTGATCTCGGCTCTAGTGTTCAGCTGGTTTCGGCAAAGAGTACGCGTTCTTGCCGCAGAGGCAGAGCGGCGGCACGGCGAGGCAGTGCGAACACTCGGACAGATGCGACGGATGGTCGAGGCGCGCGATCGCCTGGTAAGAGGAGTAACCCACGACGTAAAGAACCCGTTGGGCGCGGCCGACGGATATGCCGATCTGCTCGAGATGGGAATCAAGGGAACTCTACATCCGGAGCAGGCGCAGCTGGTGGCGGGCGTTCGGCGTTCCATCCGCAGCGCGCTCGACATCGTGGAGGATCTGCTGAACCTGTCACGCGCTGAAAGTGGCGTCCTCCAGATCGATCGAACGGCTATCGACTTGAAGTCTCTGGCAAGCTACGCCGTAAGCGACCACGCTGGAGCTGCGGAGGCCGCCGGGCATCGATTGACAGTGAACACCCGGAACGAATCCACAACGGTGTACACCGATCCGGCTCGAGTACGTCAGATCGTGTCAAACCTGGTTTCGAACGCCATCAAGTACACTCCCGCACCGGGTCGCATCGACGTGTGCGTCGGACTTGCCGCGGTCGGGAGCGCACCCGCGTACGGGAGCTGGGCAGAGATCAGGGTGAAAGACAACGGTCCCGGGATCCCCGAAGATATGCGAGAAACCGTCTTTCTCGAGTTTCAGCGACTCGATCCCGACGGGACGGAGGGACACGGGCTCGGCCTCGCCATAAGCCGTCGGATCGCTCACCTTTTGGGAGGTGAGATATCGGTGGACAGCGTAGTCGACGTCGGAAGCGTCTTCACTCTGTGGCTGCCCCTCCGGAATGATTCGGAGCGCGCAGC
This sequence comes from Longimicrobiaceae bacterium, assembly GCA_051005515.1. GTDB lineage: Bacteria > Gemmatimonadota > Gemmatimonadetes > Longimicrobiales > Longimicrobiaceae > JBPCJG01. Next base: position 14,770 of record JBPCJG010000165.1, on the reverse strand, counting down.
AGAAGTTGAAGATTCGCCACGCTGATCGCTTCCATCCGAGACTGGCCCTGGAGACGCTTTCCGCACCGCGAGCGATCGTCTCCGGTTGACGCGCCACCGGCTTTGCCTTATCTTCGTCGGCTTCCGGACCCATCCGACGAGCAGCCACGCCCACGCGGCGCAGACCGGCTGCCCCTCAATCCCAGTACAAAACGGTTTTGAAAGGCACCCACGATCGCGCGTTCCGCGCGCCCTCGTTTGCTGGATTTTTGCTTCTGCTCCTCACGACCGCCGCCGCGCCGCTTTCCGCGCAGCAGGCGGAGCTGCCCTCCGACACCGCTGCCGAGATCATCGAGTCGGCGCCCGCGGCGAGTACCAACGAAGTCGTGGAGCTGGCGCGGGCACAACTTGGCCGCCGCTACCTGTTCGGCGGCACCGGAGCGCGCGGCTTCGACTGCAGCGGCCTGACCCGCTACCTGATGCGGGCGCTGAACGTGGTGCTCCCCCGCACCGCGAACCAGCAGGCGAAGATCGGGCAGGCGATTCCTCCGGATCCACGCCTGCTGCGGGTCGGCGACCTGCTCACCTTCGGCACCCCCCGGCGGATCACCCACATCGGCGTCTACGTCGGCGAAGGCAGGTTCATCCACGCGAGCAGCGGCGCGGGCAAGGTGACGGAAAGCACGCTCGGCCGCGGGGGCAGCCTTGTCCGCAACTGGATAGGAGTGCGGCGGGTGCTGGCGGGTCGTACGGGCGAGGCGCCCACAACCCGCAAGGGCTGAGCGGGCGTCCAGCTCAGGAGCCGTCCCGCGCTCCCGGCCGCGTCCAGATCACGATCACCCCGCACCCCGCCGTTCTGCGGTTGAAACGGGCTGGGATCTGCGACGCTCCCCGGTAGACCTCGATCCCCTCGATGTCCTCCCGGGAGACGTCGTCGATGTTGAAGCCGTAGACGGGGACGTTGTCGAGGTAGTAGAGGATGGAGCAGCGATCGGCGCCGCGGAGCACGGGGCGCGCGCTCCCGAAGTGACCCTGGACGAGAGTTACCCCAGGAATTCGCCGCAGCGCATCGCTCAGCCGCCGATGGCGATGTCGAGACAGCTCCTGCTTGGTGATGAACGCCCCGAGGCCGGATCTCTGACGAGCGTAGAATCCCTGCCCTTCCAGATATCCCGAGCGTTCGGCCTCGACCCGCAAGGGGTCGAGGACAATGGGTGCCGATGCCAATTCGACGGCGAGGTAGGAGGTCTGCTCGGCCTCGAGCAGCACGTCCGACGTGTGGGTAGCGTGTCCGAGAGCGCCGATCGCGACGCTACGGGTGCCCACGGGCAACCCCTTCAGGGTCGCGACTCCATTGGCGGCCGTTTCCCAACGGAAGGGACGGCCGTCCACGCGCACTACCGCGCCGCGCAACGGCTGGCCGGTGATGACGGAACGGACTGTCACCACCAACGCGGCTGGTCCGTCTTGGGCGGTCAGGGCGGAAGCCCCCCCCGTCAGGCAAACAGCGGCGGTGAGAGCGAGCGAGTAAATGCGGCGGTGCATGGCGGCACGTCGTCTGGAAGTGGCGGCAGAAAACGGTGCTCGCATGTAACGATTCCTCCCGGGCCTGTCGTCCCGCCTCGAGCAATGGGACGTGTCTCGCGCTCACCGGCACCGTTTCTCTCCGGCGAGCGGTCTCCGTGCTGTCGTGACACACTACCCGTACCGGCTGCAAAAGTGGCACGGGGCAACGCAGACCGCCGGCTATGATCAACGCTTCCCATCAAGGTGCTTTGCGCCGCTCTCGCTCGTTTCGGCGACCCGCCGGCGCGGCTTGGTCCCCGAGGCTGTCCCTCTCCGGAACCACCAGCGACCCGTCGCCGCCGATGCGCACGCCGGAGCGGGGAAAGTCGAGCCGGCCCAGTGAGTCCGCCAGAATCGCCGCTCTCGCCGTCGCGTCGATCTCCACCCGCCCCGGCTCGCGCTGCAGCGTGGAGCGTACGGTCCCCTCGGTGGTCCGACCGTCCCGGTCGAGCAGAGCGCAGACCAGTGCGCCCCTGTCCATCGGCGGGCGGTTCGAAAAAGGGCCGTAGGTGACGAGGTTGCCGAGAGAATAGAGCACCAGCGCGTTCCCCCGCCACTCCATCGCCCGCACAACGTGCGGCCCGTGCCCCACCACCAGATCCGCGCCCGCCTCGATGGCCGTGCGCGCGAAGGCGACGGGATTGCCGCGGTCGATGCTCCCCAGGAATACTTCAGTCCGGTCGCGGGTGCGTTGTGCCTTCGCTCCTTCCGCGCCCATGTGAACGCTGACCACTAGCAGCGGGTGGCGCTCCGCCGCGCGGCGCACGTGGCGGTGAACCGCGGCGAGATCGCGAGAGTCGTGCGCACCCCGCGAAGCGGCGAAGCCCAGAAACGCTATCGTGTCACCCGCCGCGGTGCCCACCACGGTAGCGAGCGTGTCTGCCCCCGTCGGCTCCACCCCCGCCCGCCTCAGATGGTCCAGCGTCGCGCGGAAGCCGCCGGCGCCGGCGTCTCCCGAGTGGTTGTTGGCGACGTTGCCCACGACCCGCGCATGGGGTGCGACACCGCGCAACGCCGCTGCGGCCGCGGGCGGCTGCCGGAAGGCGTAGCAGTTGGTCGAGCGCGGCCCGCACTTCGCCGGCGCCGGCCCCTCGCCGATCGCGGCCTCCACGTTCAGCAGCACCACGTCGGCGTCCGCGACCAGGGGACGCAGGGGCGCCAGAAGGACGGCCGGGTCGGCGAGCTCCCCCGCCGCCGCGCGCTCTGCCCATCCGGCGCCCAGGTTCGTCCCCAGGGTCACGTCACCCCCCGCGCAGATCCGCACCTCCCCCGGCAGCCGGAGCCGTTCGACCCGAGCCGTGTCTGAGGGAAGCGTGATGCGATGCACTTCGAGTACCTGTGAGCTACCCGTTGCGGGGCAGGCGAGCAGGACCGCCGCGGGGATGAGCACCGCCAGCAGCGCATTTTTCGTAGATCCGGTGAATGCGAACATCCTTCCAAGATGCCCTCATGATTCGCGCGGTACAACCCCATTGTGACACAGCGCGTCAGAAAGGGGTTGACATTATGACGCAGTGCGTTATCTTATCCCTGTGAACAGCGAAACAGCAGCGAATCCGACCCGGCTGATCAAGCGCTACGCCAACCGCAAGCTCTACGATGTGGAAGCGAGCGCCTATGTCACGTTGGACAACATCGCCGTCCTGGTCCGCCGAGGCGATACCGTAGCCGTGGTGGACAACGTGACGGGTGAGGACATCACCGCCCAGACCTTGACGCAGATCGTCGTGGAAGAAGGGAAGCGAGGAGGAAACGTGCTCCCCATCGACCTGCTGCATGACGTGCTGCGTCGCAGCGGGAGCGCGCTGGAAGGCGGCTTCGAACACCTCCGCCACGGCGTCGACGATCTGGTGGCCGGTTCGTTCGGTCGCGTGACGCGCGCCTTGGGCGGCGCCAAACCGGACGATGTGACGCAGCTGCGGGAACGGCTGGCGGAGTTGGAACGCGCGGTCGGGCGACTGCTCGACGACGCGCAGGACACCCCTTCCTCGAGCGGGGAAGGGTAGGACCTGGCCGCACCGTGCGGGCAGACGAACTCGAAAAACAGGAGCAAAGAATGGCTACACAGACGCAGAAGAACGACGGCTTCAAGATCACCGAGCTCCCCAAGGAGCTGATGCAGATTCCTCGGGAATTGGCTGGCCGCGGCCGCGACGTCTACCTCGCTGGACTCGGTGCCGTCGCGTCGGTCGAGGAAGAGGGCACTACCCTTTTCAGCACGCTGGTCGAGCGCGGCAAGAAGATGGAGCAGCGCGGGCGCAAGCAGGTCGACGAGATGCGGGAGACCGTCACCACGCGGCAGCGTCAGGCCGTGGACAAGGTCGAGGACACCGTCTACGAGCCGATGCTCGGTGCGATGAAGCGCTTCGGGGTGCCGACCCGGGCCGAGGTCCGCGACTTGTCGGCGAACGTCGACGCGCTCTCCAACAAGGTGGACGCGCTGATCCGCAAGCTCGACCGCCAGAACCCCGCGGCGGCTGCCGAGACGAGCGCCGAGTACACCGCGTACTCCGTGGTGCCCCACGAGGAAGGTTGGTCGGTCGAGAAGGAAGGATTGCAGCGCGCCGTCAGCGTGCACCCGACCAAGGAAGAGGCGCTGGAGCGCGGCCGTACGCTGGCCAACGACAACGCGCCCAGCCAGCTCGTGGTCTGCAAGCGGGACGGGACCGTTCAGGACACCTTCACCTACGAAGCGTGAGCCGACTCCCGGCCGGCGGCGGTGACGCCGCCGTCGGCCTGGCGGGCGCTACGCCCCACCTTGCTGCTGCGGCCGCCGGCCGCCGCAGCGAGGTGGGGCTCGCCTGCGCCGGCGGGGTGGTGGAAGGCGCCTTTTACGAGGTTGGCGTCCTGTGCGCGCTGCAGGAGGCGATCGAGGGGGTAGACCTGCGCCGGCTCGGCGTCTACGTCGGGGTCAGCTCGGGTGCGCTGATCACCGCCTGCCTCGCCAACGGCATCTCGCCTCACACCCTCAGCCGGGCGATCGTGTCCCGCGCTGACCCGTCGCTCAACCTGCGCCCCGAGGTTCTCTTCACCCCCGCGACGGGCGAGTACGTCCGGCGCCTAGGCCGCATCCCGGACACGGTGGGGAAAGCGCTGCTCCACCACCTCCGCCACCCGCTCGACATCTCCGCGTTCGGCTCGTTGCTCGAGCTGGGGGCGCTGGTTCCGGCGGGTGTCTTCGACAGCCGGCCCATCGAACGCTTTCTGGCTCGGGCATTCGCCGAGGAGGGGCGCACCAACGACTTCCGCGAGCTCGACGCCAAGCTCCGCACCGTGGCCGTGGACCTCGACACCTCCGAACCGGTTGCGTTCGGGGCGGCCGGGCGTGCACACGTTCCCATTTCCAAAGCCGTGCAGGCCTCGACCGCGCTCCCCGGGTTCTACTGCCCCGTCGAAATCGACGGGCGCTCGTACATCGACGGGGTAGCCCGCCGCACGCTGAACGCGAGTTTGGCGCTCGACGAGGGGGCGGAATTGCTCTTCTGCGTCAACCCGATCGTCCCCGTGCGTCTCGACGGCTACGGCCCGGAGCGGGGGAGGGAGCTGGTGCGGCACGGCCTGCCCAGCGTGCTGTCGCAGACCTTTCGCATGCTGGTCCATTCCCGCATGCGGACCGGCTTCAAGTACTACGAGCACGCTTACCCGGGCGCCGACGTGATCCTGATCGAGCCGGAGCTGGGGGAAATGAACCTGTTCTTTTCCAACATCTTCAGCTTCCGCAATCGCCGCTACGTCTGCGAGCACGCCTACGCCGCCACCCGGCGCCACCTGCTGGCGCGGGCCGACGAGCTGGACGCGACGCTGGGGCGTCACGGTAGTCGTCTCCGCCGCGAGGTGCTGCGCGAGCCGCGGCGGCTTTTCGACCATGGAAAGGACGATGTCGCGGAGGGAGTCCCGGTTACGAAGAGCGCACGCGGCGTGCTGCAGCGTCTCGACCGAGTCCTCGAGGAGCTCGCTCCGACCGGCTGAAGCGGCGGCGCCGTAGCTATTTGCCGAAGAGCGAAACCAGCAGCGCCAGCACGAACAACCCGCCCCAGAGCAGGAGATGGGCTCCCTGCACCACCGCCAGCACCCCGCCGACGATGCAGGCGGCCGCGATCACGCTGCTGCGCAGCCCCACCAGCGGATCGGGCCGCGGCTCGTTGATGGCGTCCTCCAAAAAACGGTACCCCGACGAGAGGAGCTGGGGCAGCCGCACCGCCAGGTCGATCAGCTCCGGGGCGTTGCGGAGCAGTTCGCGGGTGAGCGCCTGCGGATTGAAGTGCCGCTGGAATATCCTGGAAACGTGCCGGCGCGAAACCGCCGCCACGTCCAGCCCCGGATCGAGCATCTTGCCGACGCCCTCGAAGGTCACCAGCGCCTTCACCATCAGCGTCATCTCGACGGGGAAGAAGATCCGGTACTTGCCGCCGAGTCCCACCGATTCGAGGATGAGCTGCGCGATGCTGAAGTCGCCGGCTCCCGCCCGGTTGACGAAGCGGCGGGATAGGTCGGCAACGGCCCGGCGGAAGCCCTTCGGATCGCCGCCCCGCCCCACCGTCGCCATGTCGGTGAGGTAGCGGGTAGCCCCTTCGACGTCTCCACTCACCAATGCGTTGAAGTAGTAGAGCATGCGGCGGCGGATCGCTTCCTCGAAGCGCCCCACCATCCCCACGTCGATGAAACCCAGCCGGACCCGGTCGCCGGGGAGGATGAGCAGGTTACCGGCGTGGAGGTCGGCGTGGAAGAAGCCGTCGCGGTAGAGCATGCGGATGATCGCCGTGGCACCCAGATCCACCAGCCGATCCCGTTCGCTCGCGTCCAGCTTCGCGGTCGGCGGCGATCCCGGCTTGAAGCCCTGCAGGAACTCCATGGTGAGCACGTTCGACGTGCTGTGGGAGCGATGGATGCGGGGGAAGACGATGTCGCTTTCGTCGCGGAAGTTCGCCGCGAAGATCTCCGCGCTGTCTGCCTCGAAGCGGTAGTCGACCTCCTTGATGGTGTACGCGCTGAACTCCGAGATGATCTGGCGTGGCTGATAGCGGGGCACCAGCCATTGCAGGAACACGCCTACCATCCCCAGCAGCCTCAGGTCCGACTCGATCACCTCCCTGATCCCGGGCTTGATCACCTTCACCACCACCGGATCGCCCCCCGGCAGCCGGGCGAGGTGCGCCTGCGCGATGGACGCCGAGCCGAGCGGTTTCTCCTGCACCGAATGGAACAGCTCCGTCAGCGGGCGCTGCAGACTCGTTTCGATGATCTCCCGCACCCGGGCGAAGGGGATCGCCGGCAGGCGGTCGAACAGGTTTTCCAGCTCGCGCGTCACCTCGCGGGGAAGCAGATCCTCTCGGATCGCCATGATCTGCCCCAGCTTGATGAAGGTGGGGCCGAGCATTTCCAGCCGCCGCCGGAGCTGCTGCGGGAAAGGGAGGCGGACGATCTCCCGGTCCAGAAAGGGAGCTACCAGAAAGGCGGTCGTGCGGGCGCCGAGCGAGCGCATCCCCCGGCGCTGCTCCGGCGGCAGTGTCCGCGTGTACGCGACCGTCGCTCCGGCGAGCACCCCCAGGACGTGCTGGTAGACGATGAAAAAGCGGCGCACCAGCCCGCGGTACGGCGCGAGCGGGTCGAAGACGAAGCGCTGGCGCTGCTGCGCCGGACCGTTCGCCGGCCCTGCCTCCCGCGTCGGCGCGGGGTTCTCGGGCGGGCGGGGAGCCACCACGACTACCCCGGCCGGGTAGTCGCCTACCGCGTCCGCATCGCTCACGGCTTCCTTCACCCGATTCCGGCAGCCACCGAGCGGGCTTCACGCATCAGCTCGCCCACCGCTTCCTGGTAGGCGGCCACGATCGCCTCCGGATCGGGAACCAGTCCGGCGTCGGTGGCGACGCCGATGCGAACTTCGCCGGCGTAGCTGAGCACGCTGACGCCGAGGCCGAGGTGCCCAGACTGCGGTACCCAGAACATGATGCTGCGGATCGGCTGCCCGCAGAAGTGCACCGGCTCCCGCGGCCCCGGCACGTTGGTCATCACGGCGGTGGCCTTGCTGCCGAGCAGGCTGACGGCGGTGTCGAGGAGTGGCTCCGCCGCGCGGCCGAAGGTGCGCAGCAGCCCGTAGACCACCAGCGCCTCCGGAGAACGCTTCAGCGCGTCCATGCTGGCGTGCACCGCGCGCAGGCGCTCGCGGGCGTCGGCGGTCCCCACCGGGAGCGAAAGGAAGACGAGGCCGAACTTGTTGCCGAGCGAGTCGAGCTCGTCCGCCCCGCGCAGGTTGACGGGAATCACGCCGCGCAGGGAGCGGCCCTCGGGCAGCGATCCGTGCTCGCACAGGTAGCTGCGCAGCGCGCCCGCCACCGCCGAAAGGAGCACGTCGTTCACGGTGCCGCCTACCCGCCGCCCTATGAACTTGACGTCGTCCAGGGGGATGGGCTCGGACCACGCAGCCCGTTTGCGGGTGCCGAGTGGACCCTTGAAGCGGGTGGGGGGATCCGCCGGCATCGCCAGCAGCCGCCCCAGCACCCGCGCCACCGAACCGGCCAGGCGCGGAGCCGCGAGCAGGCCGAAGCCGTCGCTGCCGTTCTCGTCCCGCCGCCGAACCGGTGGGGCGGATTTGGCTTCGCTGGGCTGCTCGTCGAGCTGGAGCATCAGCTGCATCAATCCCAGTCCGTCCCCGATGCAGTGGTGGACGCGCGCGACCAGCGCCGAGCCGCCGCGATAGTTGCGGACGTGGTGGAACTCCCACAGCGGGCGCTCCGGATCGAGCGGCGTGCTCATCAGCACCCCCACCAGCTCCTCCAGCTCGGTGCGGTCCGCGCCCTCCCGCAGAACGACTTCGCGCAGGTGATCGCTCACCGGGACGGGTCCGCTGTTCCACCAGCTCGGCGCGCCGAAGGGGGAGTCGGACGGAACCACCCGCTGCCGGAAGCGGTCGTGCGCCATCAGCCGGTGCTCGAGGAGGTCGCTGAGCTGCACCGGGTCGAGCGGCTCCGCAAAGGTGAACACCGCGGTGATGGTCATCGGGTTGGTGGGGTCTTCCATCTTCCACCACGCCGCGTCGACCGCCGACATCTGATCCGGCGCGCTCACGGATCGTGCGGAGCGGGAGGGGGAAGGAGGCGGCTCACCGGTTCCTGCCGTACTGCTCGTGGCTGCTCACCCAGTCCGACGAAGAAATCGCGGCGGCGAGCGAAAGTTCTCCCGCCAGCACCGCCCCCGCGACGATCTCGGCGAATTTGTTGACGCCCCCCCGACCGGAGCAGCCGAGCAGCTCCAGGCATTCGCGCTGGGTGGGCAGGCCCGTCCCGCCACCGAAAGTGGCGACGATCAAGGAGGGGATGGTGATGGAAAGGTAGAGATCTCGGCTGGGCGTCAGCTCGGTGTAGAGGATCCCGGCTGACGATTCGGCCACGTTGGCGACATCCTGTCCGGTGGCGATGAACATCGCGGTGATGGCGTTGGCGGAGTGCAAGCCGTTGTTGTTGGCGCCGGAAAGCAGCGAGCCGATGTTCGCCACCTGATAGTGGTACGCGAGCGCTTCGGGCTCCACCCGCATGCGCTCGATCAGCACCTCGCGGTCGATCGTGGCTTCCGCGGTGACGCGCTTGCCGCGGGTGCGCATGACGTTGATCTGCGACGCCTTCTTGTCGGTGGCGAAGTTGGATTCGAGATAAAAGTGCTTGATCCCGGGATAGCGGTCCAAAATCCAGCTGCAGGCGGCGAAGGTAGCCCGCCCCACCATGTTCTGCCCCGCCGCGTCGCCGGTGTGATAGTTGAAGCGGAGAAAGGCAAACTTGTTGGCGAGGTAGGTGTCGATTTCTTGTAGCTTCGCGACGCTCGAAGTCGCTTCGGCTTCCTCGGCGATCTTGCCGTGGTTCTGCTTCACCCACTCGACGAACTCCCGGCCGGCGCGTGCGTCGTCGAAGACGAAGACGGGCGCGCGCTGCATCGCGTCGCCTACCACCGTGCACTTGACGCCGCCGCAGCGGTTGAGCACGGCGATGCCGCGATTGTACGAGGCCACCAGGGTACCCTCGGAAGTAGCCAGCGGAATGAGAAAGTCGCCCTGCGCGTGCTCGCCATCGACGTGCAGGGGCCCGGCGAAGCCGAGCGGCACCTGCGCCACGCCGGTGAAGTGCTCGCAGTTGCCCGCGACCAGGTGCGCATCGAAGGAGTAGTGCTTGACGTGGTGGAGCTCGGCGCCGGTGTATTCCGCGACGAAAGCCTGTCGTCGCGCTATCGCTTCGGGCGAGTAGTCGTCAGTCTCGTCGCGGGGGATGCGGACTTCGCTCTCGTCGCGCTCGGAGATCGAATCCTCTACGTCCAGCTTCAGCTTGCCGAAGGGCTTGCTCTCGAAGCCGATCTCGATGCGGTGTTTTCCCTTCGCCAGCGGGGGCACTCCGGCGCAGACGGAGAGCTTGTGGCGCAGGGGAAAAGGCAGAGGCGCGCGCTCCGCCACCTGATCGGGGGTGTACACGTCGCCGTCCCCGAGGTCCACACGCACCGCCTCCCGCGGCACCTCGTCTCCGTCGATGCGGACGCTGCGCAGCGAAGTCAGTTCCGCGTCGCTAAACCGGTTCTTGAGCGAGAAACGCACCCCGTCGTCGGTGTTGGTCAGGCTTCCGAACGTATAAAGGCGCTTGAGCAGGAGAGAAGGGACGAACATCTGACCTCCGGATGGCGGATGGCGAGGGGGAACGGACGGGGCATCGGCTCACTCCCCCGCGGCGAAGTGGACCCGGAGCCAGCCGTCCTCGACGCGGGTCTGGGTCAACCTGTAGTACGCCAGGAACTTTGGCAACACGTAATTCCTCCGCTGGTTGCGGACGTGGACGACGAGCTGGTCGCCCCGGTGCGTCGCCGCTACGTCGTCGGCTTCCAGAAAAGGCAGTCGGATGCGCAGCAGGTATCCGTCCCCTTCACGCTCTACGGCGAAGGTCGGCTCCCGGTGAAAGACGTCGGTAGGATCTCCGCCGTCGTAGAGCTCGCCGGCGATCCGCTGCAGCGGGGGGCGCCCGAACACCTCCTCGCCCAAATGCGGCACCTTCCAGATGGGAAGTGGAGAAAAGCTCGTGCTGATCTCCTCCAGGTAGCGCTCCTGCGCCTGTACGTAGCGGGCGAAAACACCGTCGGACGCCGCGGCGGGGAGTACCCGGTTCACCACCACACCGTCTACCGGATAGCCGTATAGCTGCAGATAGGTGTAAGCGCGGCGGGCCTCCTCGATCACCATCTTCTCCGGGTTGGCGACGAGCCGCACGGAAGTGACCTCGGGATCGCTGAGCACCTCGGCGGCGACGCGCTCGATTCCCTGCCAGCGGAACACGGTGAGGAGGAGGTCGCGCATGTTCGACCAGTGCTTGCGCATCGAATAATAGAGATCGACCTCCTGCGCCCAGAGCAGCGGAGCCACCTCCTCGGGTTCGGGCCCCAACGGTCGGTCGAGCGCGTCGGCCAGACTGTGGGCCGGGTCGGAGGAGAGCACGCCCGCCGAGAGCCAGCCCCAGCGAGGATGGTTGATCCATCCTCACGACACTGCCGAAGCGACGGGTGAGCCGTTAATGCGCGGGGAAACGCGAACGATGATAAACATCAAGGGGTGACTATGATACTTGTCTTTTGGCGGAACATAGTGTACCTATACCCGATCTTGGGCGGCAACCCGGCCGCGCTCGTTCATCCCCCCGGGAAGAGGAATGGCATGGCAGATCGAAATGAGAAGGTCATGGCGGAAGTCGAACAGCGACTGCAGCGGGCTCCGGACATCTCGTCGCGAGAGCTCTACGAGAAAGCTCAGGAAATGGACTCGTCGATAGGCGATCTGACGCTGCGACAGTTCAACGCCAGCTACGTGCTGCCGTTCAAGCGCAAACGCGCAGCGCGTCGGAAGAGCCGTGGGAGCAAGAAGAAAGCCGCGTCGACACGTGCGTCGTCCTCGTCCACTCCCCGCGGCCGCAAGCGTAGCCGCAGCGCGAGCGCTGGCGGAGGCGGGAGCGCTAGCAGTGGCGCTACGAGTGGAAGTCGTGCGGGCGCAGACCGCGAACGGATCCGCGGAGTGCTGCTCGATTTCGCGGGAGACGTGGCGGAGGCGGACAGCAAGACCGACTTCGTAGCCGTTCTGCGTAAGATGGACCGCTACATCGATCAGATCGAAAAGGCAGCGGGGTAGTCGCACCGCTCAACCCGCGGGAGGTCGGCGGCGGATGTGGATCGTTTGTTCGACCAGGGCGTGCCGCACCCCGGCGCCGTCGGTCAACTCCACGGTATAGAGCCGCTGCGTGGAGGAACGGATAGCGAGCTCGTCGCGAATCGCGGCGAGCTCGCCGTCGGTCAGGTGAAAGGTAGCGTATAAGGGGTCGCGCCCGGGCCGTTCGAAGCGAATGCTCGCCACTTTGTCCCAGACCACGTAGTCGCGTCCCAGGTTGTGGATCAACATCACCATGTAGATTGGATCCACCGCCGCGAACATGCTCCCCCCGAAGATGGTGCCTACGTAGTTCCGCGTCCGTCAGTTCAGCGGCAGTGTGATCCGCACCTCCTGAAGATCGGCGGCTAGGTGGGTGACCCGCGCTCCGGTCCCGAAAGAGGCGGGAATGAGGTTGAGGCGGAAGCGGAGCCAGCGCGTGCGGAGCGATTCCTTCACGTTCGACCCGGCGCTACGGTGCGCGAATGGCGTGCGCTGCCAACCGCTCGTACAGCGGCAGGCAGGCGGCGAGCAGATCACGAAGCCGCTCCGGAAACGGCTCCGTCTTCGCCCGGTACGCCATGAATCCGGTCGAGCGGTGCACGCTGTCGTACCAGTGCTCGGCCCAGACGCCGTCCTCTGGCTTGGGCCCTGCGGGCCAGGAGAGCATCGCCGGGTCGAAGCCGATTCCGAACCGGCTGCACGCCTTCGTCAGAACCGTCTCGGGATCCACCAGCAGCTCGCGCGCGTCCAGCACGACGGGGTCCCTTCCCCGGGCGAGTTCGAAGTCGAGGATCTCGACCTGCTGCTCCAACCCGGTGTCCGCCAGGGTCGGGGATGGGATCTGCTCCGCCAGCGACGGCAGCATCTCCCGCGGCTCGCGGGTGAGCAGGGCGTTGGTGACCCGCCCGAGCAAACTTCGCTCCACGCTGAGCAGGTGGTGCGCCATGTTCTTGATGAAGAGGACCGGCGCGTCCACGGGAGGCAGGATCGTTTCGGCGAGCACGCGACCGGCGTCCCGCGGCAGGCTCGCCAGCACCTCGTCGCGGCCGGGATGCGCGGCTCCCGAGGCGTGCAGGTAGTGGGCGTACAGCGGTTCGTCGACGACGCGCGTGTCGGCGCGCTGGCGGAAGCTGTACATCAGCGCGGTGGAGACGTTGCGCGGGCCGCTCCACATCGACAGCCGGAGGGTGTCGTCCATGATCACTCGCGCCCTTGCTCCCCCACCAGCGCGCCGTACAAGCGGGCGAGGCGGGCCGTCACCTCCCCCCGCCCGCCATCGCCGATCCGCCGTCCGTCCACCTCGACCACCGGGGTGAGGCCGCCGAAGGTGCCGGTGACGAACGCCTCGTCCGCCGCGTAGACGTCGGTGAGGGAAAAGGCGCGTTCGGCGGATGGGATGCCGTTTGCCGCGCACAGCTCGAGCACGAGGCGGCGGGTGATCCCGTTCAGACAGTACTGCCCCGTGGAGGTCCAGACCTCGCACTGCTTCACGATGAAAAAGTTGGTGGCGTTACAGGTGGCCACCGCCCCCGTCGGGTCGAGCATGAGCGCTTCGTCGGCTCCGGCCCGCAACGCCTGGATCAGTGCGATCACCTCGTGCAGCTTGCTGTGGCAGTTCAGTTTCGGATCCAGCGTGTCGGGAGCCGGGCGGCGCACCGTCGAGGTAAAGAGCCGGATGCCGGCGCGGGAGATCGCGGGATCGGCCACCTTGTATTCGGCGATGATCACCACGTTGGGGCCGCCGACGGTCAGCCGAGGGTCCTGGGACGGGGTGTGCTTGTCGCCGCGCGTGACCATCAGGCGGACATGCGCGTCGGTGTGCATGCCGTTGCGGAGCACGGTTTCTTCGAGCGCGGCAGCGAGCTGCTGCCGGCTCATCCCGATGTTCATGCCGATCGCCGCCGCCCCGGCGTACAGGCGATCGAGGTGCAGGTCCAGAAAGGCGAAGCGCGGCAGCCAGATCATCCGGTGCCCGGCGGCTACTCTTCGCGGACGATCACGTAGACCAGGCGATCCATCGTCACCCCGTCCTTGGTCACGCCTTTGCGCTGCCGTCCTTCCAGCGTGTATCCCGCCTTTTCCAGCACCCGCGCCGACGCCGGATTCCACTCGTACACATCAGCTTGGAGACGGACGAGATCAAAGGTCGCAAACGCCCATTCGGTAACCGCCTGTAGTGCGGTGGTGGCGATGCCGCGGCCCCAGTAGGGTTCGGCCAACCAGTAGCCGATCTCGGCGGAGCGGCGGTCCACGTCCGTGCCCGGGATGATCCCTATACCGCCGACGGCGGCGGCGTCCACGGTGATGGCGAAGTTGGTCAGCCGTTCGGCGTCCACGTTTCGTCGTATCCACTCCTCGGCGTCCGCCGGCGCGTACGGATGGGGAAAGGTGTCTTTCAGATTCCTCGACACCGCGCGGTTGTCGGCGTGCTGCGCGAGCGACGCTTCGTCGCCGCGGCGCCACGGCCGCAGCACGCAGACGCCGAGGTCGAGAGTCACTGACGTGAAGCGTACATCCAGCCGGTCGGAGCCAGGAGATGCAATCCCGAACCCGCGCCGCCCAATTTCGCCTGCGCTCCTACCACACCCGCTGAACGGTATAAGCGTCGAACGCCTCATCGACGCTGATCACGGGCAACTCCTCTGCCATTGCCTGGGCGATGAAGAGGCGGTCGAATGGATCGCGGTGGTGCAGGGGCAATTCGGCTACGGTTTTAGAGGGCTGCCGCCGAGAAACCAGAGAAAGCTGTGCGTATCGAGCAGGGCTCTCACATGTACTCGCGAAAGTCTTCCAACGGCTCGTCGAAGTCATCCGACATCGTGATCAGCCCTCGGGCGCTGCCGAACTCCCGCTGCGGCTGGGCTGTGGAGATCGGGATGATTTTGGCTACGGGTTCTCCCCCATCTGTCAGGACGACTTCCGCCCCGTGCTTCGCTTGCTCCACCAAAGCGGTCAGACGAACTCCTGCCTCATTCAGGTCCACTCCCTGAACGGCCATATCCCCACGCTCCTGTATGAAGAAACTGCATTGCTCGGCAACAATACCCCGAATCGTGGATCTTC
>JBPCJG010000164.1:0-7729 GCA_051005515.1 Longimicrobiaceae bacterium | reverse complement strand
GCGGGAGCGGGGCGTGGAGGTCGTCGAGGTTCTGCTGCACGTCGGGCCCGGCACCTTCAGGCCGGTGGACGTCGACGACCCCGCCGAGCACCCGATGCATCCGGAGTGGTACCGGGTGGAGCCGCCCGCGGCTGCGGCGATCGACGACGCCCGCCGACGCGGCGCCGCCGTCTGGGCCGTGGGGACGACGGTAGCGCGGACTCTGGAGACCTGCGTGGATGCCGACCGGCGCGTCGCCGCGGGGCAGGGGTGGACCGAGATGTTCATCCGCCCGCCGTATGTCTTTCGCGCCGTAGACCGGCTGATCACCAACTTCCATCTCCCCCGCTCGACCCTGCTCATGCTGGTGGCCGCGTTCGCGGGGTACCAGCCGACCATGCGCGCGTACCGCAGCGCCGTGGAAGAGGGGTACCGCTTTTATTCGTACGGAGACGCGATGGTGGTGGTGTAGGCAAGCCCCGCCGGGGGTATAAAACCCCCGGCAAGGTACTGCTCGCCCTCCGGGCGGGGGAACAACGCTCGCGGGAGTTGCGTCCGCGAGGACGCGCAGTTGGCTCCCGGGTGCCTTATGGGCCCGGCAGCGGGGTGTGAAAACACGCCGGGCGCGCCGCTGCTTGCAAAATGCAGCTTGCAGCATTATCCTGATGTCATGAACAAAGCGATCACCATTCGTGACGTACCCGAGGAGACGGGTAAGGAGTTGGCCGCCAGGGCCGCTGCCACAGGCCGTTCCCTACAAGAGTACCTACGGATACAGTTGATCGAACTCGCCCGCCGCCCGGATCCGGAAGTCCTGCGGGCCCGTATTCACGCGCGCAAGGAGCAAACCGGGAGTCGGCTCTCTAGCGAAGCCATACTCGCTTACCGGGACGCGGATCGGCAGTGACCGTGGTCGTAGACGCCAGCCTCGTCGTCGCCGCGCTGGTCGATGGTGGCGACGTCGGCCGGTGGGCTGAGGGCGTGCTGCTCTCCGACCACCTCGCCGCACCCCATCTCATGCCGGTGGAAGCAGCCAATATTCTCCGGCGCTCCGCGCTGGCCGGAGAGGTGACGTCAGACTCGGCGTCGCTCGCCCACCTCGACCTCGCAGCCTTACGCATCGACCTGTTTCCCTACGGCGTCGTAGCCTCGCGGGCCTGGGCTCTCCGGGGAAACCTGACGATCTATGATGCGGGGTATGTGGCACTGGCTGAGCTTCTGGAGGCTGACCTGGCCACGCTCGACGAGCGGCTGGCTCGGGCTCCCGGCCCGGAGTGCGGATTCCTGCTTCCGCAGCAATAGCGAGTTCGCCGTATACGAGTGCGGCCTTTCCCCGGGGATCAGATTGCAGCCGAGCCCGAGCGTCGCCGCGACCCAATGTCTTGCTTCCCCGGGCCGTTCCGACCAGCTTTGCCGGTTGTCGAGCGAATTCCCCTGACCATCCGACCCCTGTTCGAGTTCGAGCTGCACTCCACCCAGGGTGCCGCCCGCGCGGGGACCCTCCGCCTCCCGCGCGGTACCGTGCACACGCCCGCGTTCATGCCGGTAGGGACGCAGGCGGCCGTCAAGACCGCTTCGCCGGACGAGCTGCGCGACCTCGGCGCCGAGATCGTGCTGGCGAACACCTACCATCTGTACCTACGGCCGGGTGCGGAGGTCGTGCGGAAGCTGGGCGGGGTGAGCCGCTTCGCGAGCTGGGGCGGACCCGTGCTCACGGACTCGGGCGGCTTTCAGGTCTTTTCCCTCGCGAAGTCCCGCATCATCCGCGAGGAAGGGGTGACCTTCCGCAGCCACGTCGACGGATCGCAGCACCTGTTCACTCCCGAAGGGGTGATGGGAATCCAGCGGGCGCTCGGTGCCGATGTCGTGATGGCCTTCGACCAGGTTCCGCCAGGAGGCGCAGACCGGGAGCTCGCGGGCGAAGCGTACGCCCGGACGCTGCGCTGGCTGGAGCGGTGCCGCGATCGCTTCGGAACGCTGCCATCTGGCGAGCACCCACAAACGCTCCTGCCGATCGTCCAGGGGGGTGCGTACCACGACCTCCGGATCGCGTCGGCGCGCGGCACCCTGGCGGCGGGTGACTGGTGCGGAATCGCGATCGGCGGTCTCTCCGTCGGCGAGCCGAAGCCCGTGATGTACGACGTGCTCGAGGCGCTGGAGCCGGAGCTGCCGCCGGCGCTTCCCCGCTATCTGATGGGGGTCGGCTACCCCGACGACCTGCTGGAAGCGATCGCGCGCGGCGTCGACCTCTTCGACTGTGTAGCGCCGACCCGCAACGGGCGCAACGGCACCGCATGGATCGAGGGAGACGGGCAGGTGAACGCCTCGGCTGCGCGCTTCCGCACGGACGGGCGACCGCTCGACCCCGACTGCGACTGCTACACCTGCCGCACCTTCACCCGCGCCTACCTTCGCCACCTGCTGATCGCGGGGGAGGCGCTCGGACAGCGCCTGCTCTCGCTCCACAACCTGCGGCTGCTCGTCCGCCTCGCCGAGCGCGCGCGCGAGCACGTCCTCGCGGGCACCTTCGAGAGCTGGAGCCGCGATTGGCTCGCCCGCTTCCGCGGAAGTTCCGTGGCGCTGACGGTTTGACATCCCTTACGTGACCCATGGCTACCATCCTACTGCAGGGAGGCGGCTCGCCCCTGGGCGGGCTGATCATCCCCATCGCGTTCCTCGCGATCTTCTACTTCATCCTGATCGTCCCGCAACGCCGCGAACAGAAGCGGCACCGCGAGCTGATCGCCTCGCTGAAGAAGGGCGACCGCGTGGTCACCTCTGGCGGCATGATCGGCGAGATCATCGGCATCAAGAAAGATCAGGTGCGGCTCAAGTCAGGCGACGCGCGGGTGGTCGTCGAACGGGGCAAGATCGCCCGGCTCGTCGGTGCGGACGGGGCGGAGTAGCGTGGCGCTGCGCGAAATCGAGCTGCTCGGCTCCGACGTGCTGCGCACCCCGGGCGAAGAGGTAGCCGAGGTCGACGACGACGTGCGCGCGCTGATCGACGACATGTTCGAGACCATGCGGGCAGCGGAGGGGATCGGCCTCGCCGCGCCGCAGGTGGGAGTGTCGCGGCGGGTGCTGGTGGTGGATCTGCACGACGAGGAAATGCCGCCGCTCGCTCTCGTCAACCCACGCGTCGTGCGAAGCTCGCGGGAGCGGGAAAGGGCGGAGGAAGGATGCCTCAGCGTGCCGGGTATCGTGGCGGTGGTGGAGCGCCCCTCCAGCGTGACCGTGGAAGCGCTCGACAGGGACGGCGCGCCGTTGAGGATCGAGGCGGACGACCTCCTCGCCCGCTGCATCCAACACGAAGTGGATCACCTCGACGGGATCCTTTTTTTCGACCGGGTGGGAGCGCTGAAGCGCGACATGCTCGTCCGCAAGTGGCGCAAGCTACAGAAGGCGGCGGCGAAGTGAACCTCCGGTGAGGGTCCTCTTCTGGGGAACTCCGGAGTTCGCGCTGCCCGCGTTGCGCGCGCTTCCCGAGGAGGGTCACACGCTGGCCGGGATCGTGACGCAGCCGGACCGCGGGACGGGGCGGGGGAGACGGGTGACGCCGGGCGCGGTGAAGGCGGCCGCCGACGCCGACGGCGTCCCGATCCTGCAGCCGGAGCTTCCGCGCGGAGACGACTTCGTCCGCGAGGTCCGTCGCCTCGACCCGGAGATCTCCGTGGTGGTCGCATACGGCCACATCCTGCGCCCGGAGATTCTGGAGCTGCCCCCGCGCGGCTCCATCAACGTCCACGCCTCGCTCCTCCCCGAATTGCGCGGCGCGGCGCCCGTGCAGTGGGCGATCGCCCGCGGCTTCGACACCACGGGAGTCACCGTCATGCGGATGGAGGCGGGGCTCGACTCCGGCCCCGTCCTCCTGCAGGTGCCCGAGCCGATCCGGGCGGACGAAACCGCGGGCGAGCTCGCGGCCCGCCTCGCGGAGCTCGGCGCGGAAGCCCTCGTCACCGCGCTGGCGGCGCTGACGACGGGGGAGCTCGTCGAGCGGGAACAGGACGACTCGCGCGCCACCTACGCGCCGAAGCTGCAGCGTCAGCAGACCCGGATCGAGTGGACACGTCCAGCCGTCGAGATCGCCCGCTGGGTGCGGGCCACGGATCCCGTTCCCGGCGCCTGGACCGAGCTGGACGGCAGACCTACCAAGCTCTTCCGCCCACGCGTCGAGGTCCGCTCGGGGCCGCCGGGCGAGGTGCTGGACGCCGATCCGGAGGTGGGGGTGTTGGTCGCCGCGGGAGAGGACGCGGTGCGCTTCCGGGAGGTACAGCCGGCGGGGAGCCGGAGGATGGAGGCCGGCGAATGGATCCGCGGTCGCGGCGTCGCCGCGGGAGCGCGTTTCGCCTGAACGCCGCGTGCCGCCGCTGCACGTCGTCAGCGACGACGCCGTGCTGGGGCGTCCCGACTTCAGGGACCGGGCGGCGGCCGTACTCGAGGCGGGCGGCCCCAACGTCGCCCTCCACCTGCGCGGTCCGCGCACGGCGGGACGGCGGCTCTTCGAGCTGGCGCTCGCGCTGCTACCCGCGGCCCGCGAGGCACGGGCGACCCTGCTGGTCAACGACCGGGTAGACGTCGCGCTGGCCGCGGGGGCCGATGGCGTGCAGCTCCCCGGTCGCGGGATGCGGCCGCGCGACGCTCGCCGCCTGCTCGGCGCCGACCCGCTGGTCGGCTCGTCCGTCCATTCCGCCCGCGAAGCCGCCGCCGCCACGGCCGACGGAGCCGATTTTCTCCTCGTGGGTACCATCCATGCGTCCGCGTCGCACCCGCATCTCTTGGCGGCGGGGGCGGAGCTGCTCCGGCGGATCGGCGATGCCGTTCCGCGTATCGCGATCGGCGGGGTGACGCCGGGACGGGCGGCGGAGTTGCGCGGGTGGTGCGAAGGCGTAGCGGCGCTACGGGGTGTCTGGGGGCAGGATGAACCGGCCACGGCGGTGACAGACTATCTGGAGAGCTGGACGAAAGGAGGAACGGGGTGAGCGAAGACCGGATCGGCATCGAAGTCAACGGTGAGCGGCGGCAAACCGTCTCGGGGCAGAACCTGGAGGAGCTGCTGCGGGCGCTGGACCTGCACCCCCGCATGGTCGTGGTCGAGCGCAACGGAAACATCGTCCGGCGCGACGCCTACCCCGCGACTCCCATCGAGCCGGGAGATCGCCTCGAGCTGGTCCACTTCGTCGGCGGCGGCTGATCCCGGTCGCCCGAGAAGCAAGAGAATCGACAACCAGAGCCCATGAGCACAGCCATCGCCGCTCCCGAAGCGGGCCTCGACACGCATCTCACCATCGCGGGACGCGCGCTGCGCTCCCGGCTGCTGGTCGGCACCGGCAAGTACCGCGACAACGAGCAGATGAACGCCGCCATCGAAGCGTCCGGCGCCGAAGTGGTGACGGTGGCGGTGCGGCGAGTGAACCTGGATCGGACTCGCGAGGAGGGCATCCTCTTCCACCTTGATCCGGAGCAATACCTGCTGCTCCCCAACACCGCGGGGTGCTTCAGCGCCGACGAAGCGGTCCGCTACGCCCGGCTCGCGCGCGCGGCGGGCTTCACCGACTGGGTGAAGCTCGAGGTCATCGGCGACTCCGAAACACTCCTCCCCGATCCGCAGGCAACGCTCGCGGCCGCGGCGGAGCTGATCGGCGACGGCTTCACCGTCCTCGCCTACACCAACGACGACCTGATCACCGCGCTGCGGCTCGAGGACGCCGGGTGCGCCGCCGTGATGCCGCTGGCCTCGCCGATCGGCAGCGGCCTGGGGCTCGTCAACCCCTTCAACATCCGCGCGATCAAAGCGCGTCTGGAGGTGCCGGTGATCGTGGACGCGGGCGTGGGAACGGCCTCCGACGCGGCACTGACGATGGAGCAGGGGGTGGACGGCATCCTCATGAACACGGCGCTGGCCGAAGCGGACGATCCCGCGCGGATGGCGCGAGCGATGGGGTTGGCCACCGAGGCAGGGCGCCTCGCCTATCTCGCCGGGCGGATGCCGCGCCGCGAGCGCGCCGTTCCTTCCAGTCCCCGCGAGGGGATGCTCGCATAGCCGCCGCCGGCAGCGGCGCCACTCCGGGCCGCCGCGCGGCGCTCGACGTCCTCCGCCGCGTCCGCGGCGGCCAGTTGCTGGACCTGGCGTGGGGAGCCGTCGCGCCGGCTCTGGATCCGCGCGAACGCGCCTGGACGCACGAACTCCTCTACGGTACCTTGCGCCTGCGCAACCGGCTGGACCACCGGCTCGCGGCGTTCGTCAGGTCGGGGCTGCCCGCGCTCGAGCCCGACGTGCTGGACGTGCTCCGGCTCGGTGCGTACCAGCTTGCAGAGATGGACGCCGTTCCGGCCTACGCCGCGGTATCGCAGTCGGTCGAGCTGGCGAAGAGCGCGGGTGTGCGCCGCGCCGCGGGGCTGGTGAACGGCGTTCTCCAGGCCTTGCGCAGGCGGGGTGGGGAGGTGGACTTCCCCACCTGGGAAAGCGACCCCGCCGGTTACCTCAGCACCTGGGGCTCGCATCCTCGCTGGCTGGTGGAACGCTGGGTCGAGAAGTGGGGGACGGAAGTCGCCCGCGCGGTGGTGGAAAGCGACAACCGCCGCCCGGAGGTCTACCTGAATCCGCTCGGCGTACCGCCCGACCTCGCCGCGTCCCGCCTCGCGGAAGCCGGGATCGGCGCGACCGCGATCGAGGACCCCACCGATTCGGTGCGGCTCGAGCGCGCGGGACAGGTCGGCGAAGCGCTCGCTGCGCTTCCCTCGGTCGTGCAGGATCCGGCCGCCGCCGCCGTCGCGACGTTCGCCGCTGCGGCCCCGGGGGAGCGCGTCGTCGACCTGTGTGCCGCGCCCGGCGGGAAGGCGCTGGCGATGGCGGCGGCCGGAGGGAGCGTCGTGGCGGCGGATCTATCCGCGTCCCGGCTGGGGAGGGTGGTCGAGAACGTCGCGCGGGTCGGCTGGAGCGGGCGTGTCTTCCCCCTCGCGGCGGACGCTCTCTCGCCCCCCTTTCGCGCGGTGGATCTGGTGCTGTTGGACGCGCCGTGCACCGGAACGGGGACGCTCCGCCGGCACCCCGACGGGCGCTGGCGGCTGGAGCCCGCCGACGCCGAGGCGCTGGCGGGGCTGCAGCGTAGCTTGCTCGACGCGGCAGCGCCGATCGTCCGTCCGGGAGGACGTCTGGTCTACGCAACCTGTTCTCTGGAGCCGGAGGAAAACGAGGTGCAGGTTGCACGCTTTCTGGCCGATCATCCGGAGTTCGAACTGGATCCGTGCTTCGGCTGCGCCGCCGCCGCGGAGACCGGCGTGCTCCGGCTCCTTCCCCCTGACACCGGCGCGGACGGCGCCTTCGCCGCGCGGCTGCGGAGGTGCGGGTGAGGGCGGCGCCACCTCTGCCGGATCCGCCGCGACGCTGGCCGCTCGCCGCCTCGCTCGCCGCTCTCACCCTCGGCGTCGGCATCGCGGCGTTTCTGATCGGCTACCTGCTTATGGCGCTGGTCTTCTTTCCCGGCTTCAATCGCGACGCGATCGTCGCCGTTCCGGAATTGCGCGGCAGATCGCTGTCCTCGGCGCGGCGTCTGGCGGAGCGGAGCGGACTGAAACTGGAGCGTGGCAATGCGCTGGTCCACCCGCAGGTGCCTGCGGGCGCGGTGCTCGCGCAAAGCCCGCTTCCCGGGTCGGAAGTCACCCGCGGCTCACCCGTGCGGGTGATCCTGAGCGCCGGCCACGACCGCAGACCCGTCCCCGACCTGAGCGGGGTGGCCCCGCAGCGGGCCCC
>JBPCJG010000163.1:0-3041 GCA_051005515.1 Longimicrobiaceae bacterium | reverse complement strand
GGGATCGGAGCGGGGCAGATGAGCCGTGTGGACGCTTCCCGATTGGCTGTCGAGAAGGCGCGGGAGAACGGGTGGGAGCTGGCAGGGGCGGTGCTCGCCTCGGACGCCTTCTTTCCCTTTCGCGATGGCGTCGACGCTGCCAGCGCGGCGGGCGTCAGCGCCATCGTGCAGCCGGGCGGATCGCTTCGCGACGGGGAAGTGATCACCGCGGCCGACGAGCGGGGGGTAGCGATGGTCTTCACCGGCCGTCGTCTCTTCCGTCATTGAAGGACGCGGTTGATTTGACGGAAACCGGTGCTTCGGCCTATTTTGGACGGTCCGGGAACGGGTCGGCGACCGGCGCGAACGTGCTGATCTTCGACCCCTTCGCGGGGATCAGCGGCGACATGACGCTCGGGGCGCTGCTGGACCTGGGCCTGTCGCTCGATTGGCTCCGCGGCTTCGTCGAGGGACTCGGGGTCGGCGAGGTAGAAGTTTCCTCGGAGCGGGTGGAGCGGAGCGGGATCGCCTGCACTCGCCTCCTCCTGCAGGTGCCGGACAGCGCGGAGCAGCGGCGTCTGGACGACCTGCTGGAGATCGTCGATCGGTCGCACGCCGGCGAGTGGGTCGAACGGACGGCCGCGGCCGCGTTTCGGGCACTGGCGGCGGCGGAAGCGCGGGTGCACGGCACCACGCCGGAGCAGGTCCACTTCCACGAGGTGGGCGCGATCGACTCGATCGTGGACGTCTTCGCTTCGATCGCCGGCTGCGCCGAGCTGGGTTTCGACGACTTTCGTACGCGGCCGGTCACGCTCGGCCGGGGATGGGTGGAGATGGCACACGGACGGCACCCCGTCCCCCCGCCCGCGGTGCCGCCGCTGCTGGAGGGTGTCGCGGTCCGCGACCCCGACTTCGCGGGGGAGTGCACGACGCCGACGGGAGCGGCGATCCTGCGGACGCTGACCGCCGGCAGGCCGCCCCCGTCCACCTGGGTGCCCCGAGGGGCCGGCTACGGCGCCGGGGCGCGGGATCCGCACGACCGCCCCAACTGTCTGCGCGTGATCGCGGCGGAGGTGGCGACGGAGGCTGCCGAGATGCGGCTGTTGCAGACGGATATCGACGACCTCGAGCCCGAGTTCGTCCCACCGCTGCTCGACGCCATGCTGGCCGCGGGCGCGCTCGACGCCAGCGCCACCCCCCTGCTGATGAAGAAGGGAAGGCCCGGGGTGCGCATCGAGGCGCTGGTCGAACGCTCTCGGGCGGGGGCGGTCCACACGGCCCTCTACAGCGGGAGCAGTTCGATCGGGGTCCGCAGCTGGTCCGTCGATCGTGAGGCACTGCCCCGCAGCAGGGAGACGGTCCGGTGGCGCGGGCACGAAATCCGCGTCAAACGTTCGCTCTTCCCCGGAGGAGCGCGCGCGAAGCCGGAATTCGAAGACGTGGCCAGGGCGGCCGCGGCACTCGGAATGACGGCGTATCAGGCGTACCGCGCGATGCGCGCGGAGGGAATCGCGGCGGAGTTCCCGGCGCGGCGCTCGACCGCCGGCGAAGCACCCGGTGAACACTTCAACGACACGGAGGACGACCAATGAGCAGAACGAGCACCTGCATGCTGCTGGCCTGCGCCGCGCTGACGGGCGCCTGCGCGACCGCGAGCACGAGCGCCGGCACCGGCGACACGCCCGGCGCCGCCAACACCGCCGCCGCGACCGACGTATCCTGCCCCGCGGGGGTTTCGACGCAGCTCACGGACGCGGCCAAGGAGGCGAACAAGGCCCTCGTCCTGCAGCGCTATCAGGAAGCGATCGACGCCCTCCGCAACGCTCCGGGAGAGGAAGGCAACCCGCAGTCGCAGTTCCTGCTCGCCCAGGCGTACGCCGGCGGAGGCAACTACGCGGCGGCCGACAGCGCCTTCATGCGTACCACCACACTCTGCCCGGGCTTCGAGGCGGATGTCGACCAGGAACGCCTGCGTGCCTGGGCCCGCTCGTACCAAGCGGGGCTCGACAGCTACCAGAGCGGCGACACGGCCGCGGCGATCGCGAGCTGGGAGCAGGCGAACTCCATCTACCAGGGCAGGGCGGACGCCACCTTCAACCTGGCGGTGCTCGCGAGCGAGCGCGGCAACTACGACCGCTCGGTGGAGCTCTTCGAACGGACTTTCGAGATCCTCGAAGCGATGCCGGCGGATACGTCCGCGGCCGAGATGGCGTCGCGGCTGGAAACCCGCCGCAATGCCGAAGCGGGGATGCTCAACGTGGGAGCGCAGCGCTTCGGCGCCAAGGACTACGCCGGCGCGGCGACGGTGTTCAAACGGCTCGTGGATCTCGACCCGAACAATCGGGATGCTCAATACAACTACGCGCTGGCGCTCTACCAGCTGGAGCGCTGGGCGGAGCTGACGCCGGTCGCGGAGAAGGTGGTGCAGATCGACCCGCTGAACGAAAACGCGCATGTGATCCTCTTCAACGCCTACAAGAATCAGCAGCAGAACGACCAGGCGCTGAAGGTTCTGGAGACCAGCGAGGAGCTTCCCGTCAAGCTCACCCAGGTGCAGATCAGAACGAGCGGCGGCCAGTCCACTTTCACCGGAACGGTGGAAGGCAACAAGGCAGCGGCGGGGACGCCGGTGCGGCTCGAGTTCACCGTATACGGTGGAGGTGAGGCGATCGCGACGGAACAGGTGACGGTGATGGCGCCCGCCGCGGGAGCCACCGGCACCTTCGACTTCACCGTCGATTCTCCGACGCCGGCGAACAGCTACAGCTACCGGATCGTCGGTTGAACCCGTGCGCCGGGCCGCCGCGACAGCCCGGCGCCCGCAGGACCCTGCGGTGGCTCGCCGCCCCCTGATTTCTCTGCGAACCCGTTCATGGTCGAGTGCTCCGTCTGCCGAGCGTCGTACGAGGAAAGCCGCGACCACTGTCCGAGCTGCGGCGCCGAGAGCGAGGCGCATCGCTGCGCCCGCTGCGGGCAGGAGTACGAAGGGTCCGACGCCTGCCCCGCGTGTGGGTCGCTCCTGGCCCCGGTCGCGTGTGACGAGCACCCTGAGCGGAGCGCTC
>JBPCJG010000162.1:0-9113 GCA_051005515.1 Longimicrobiaceae bacterium | reverse complement strand
GTGACCTTGTGCTCCCGCAGATCCAGACCGGACGGCTTCCCGGTGACCGCCGGATCCGACGTGTAGTCCAGCAGGTCGTCGGCGATCTGGAACGCCATCCCCAGGTCGCGCCCGAAGCGGGCGAGCGGCTCCCGATACGCGGGTTCGCCGACCAGCGCCCCCAGCTCGCACGCCGCGGAGATCAGCGAAGCGGTCTTGCTCTCGATCAGCCGGGCATAGTCCATCTCGTCGAAATCCAGCGCGTCGTGGGAGGCGAGCTGCCGCATCTCCCCCACCGTCATGGCGTTCGCCGCGGCGGCGATCACCCGGATCGGCTCCATCAGCCCCAACCGCGACACCTCGGTGATCGAGCGCGAGTAGAAGTAGTCGCCCATGATGATGGCGACCTGGTGACTCCACAGCGAGTTGACGGTGGGCTTTCCGCGACGGAGCACCGAGTGGTCCACGGCGTCGTCGTGGACCAGCGTGGCCAGGTGGACCAGTTCGATCACCGCCGCGAGGGTTTCCGCGGCGCGGTCCGGCCGATCGCCAACCTGGTTGGCCAGCAGCAGGAGGCCGGGGCGGAAGAGCTTGCCCCGGATCTTGAGGAGGTACTCGTTCACCTCGCCGATGGCGGGAAAATCGGCGGCCACCACCCGGCGCAGCTCTTCGATCACCATGTCGAGGCGGTCGGAGATCGGCGCCTGGACTTCGGCGAGCGTAGGCGGTGCGGTGCGGAGTGTCATGCCCTCTGAGGACGGTAACCGGAGCCGCAAAAGCTACGCGCCGCCGGAGGGGGTGTCAAAGCTCGGCGACACGGTGCAGCCCCGCCGCCCGGTTCGCCGCGTCGCGGAAACTGATGTCCACCGAGATCACCCGCTCCAGATACTCCAGCGCCTGCTCGCGCCGACCCTCGCTTTCGGCGAACTCCGCGAGCTCGTAGAGGACGCCGATCAGCTCGGAGTCGGAGGCGCCGGGGAGGCAGGTAGCCCGCTCCAGCACGCGGGAGGCGACGCCGTGCTGCCCCTTGCGGGCGAAGCACTTCGCCAGCACCTCGAGCGTGGCGACGGGGTTGGCGCCGCCCTGCAGCGCCACCTGGAATTGGCCGATCGCCTCGTCGGTCAGCCCCATCTCCATGAAGGCGAGACCCAGATCGTAGTGGCTCGAGGAATCCTCGGCTTCGATGTGCTCCGCCACCTTGTCTCGAAAGGTTCGCAGCATGTCGGCGAAATCCCGGTCTTCGTCACCGCTGGGCTCCTCCGCCTCCACCACGAAGCGGGTGCTCGCGCCGCCCGTCCGCTCCTCCAGCACCATCGCCCGCAGATCGATGTACCCGCCCGCGGGGGGAGCTGGTTCAAGCGCGGCGCGGGCTTCGGCGTCGTGGGGCGCGAGCTCGAGCAGTCGGCGAAAGACCGCCCGGCTCGGCTCTTCGCGTCCGAGGCGGCGCAGCCCGCGCGCGAGCTCCCGCAACGCCTCGACCAGCGGTTCCTTGACGCCGCAGCGGAATGCGTACTCGACCTGGCGCTGGAGCAGGGTGGAGTCGCCCGGGCGGATCGCCAGCAGCTCCCGCACGCTTTCCAGCGCCGCAGCGTAGGCACCCCGTGCGGCGTATTCGCGCGCGGCCGCATCGAGAAATTCCGCGGCCTCCGCGTCCCGCCCCCGCTCGCGCAGCAGCGCGATCACCTCCGCGCGGGCGGCCGCGTCCGCGGGCTCTCCCAGCGCGGCGGAACGCAGCCGGTCGAGGGGATCCTCCACCTCGACGGCGGGGGGCAGCGACAGGTCGTCGTCGGACCACGACGCCGTACTGCCCTCCTCCGCTTCGTCCCAGGTGGTGTCGATCTCCAGGGTGGGGAACGATTCACCCCCATCGGCCGCGTCGGACGGCTCGAGCGCGTCCGCCGCCGGATCCAACTCCACCGCGTCCGGGTCGATCAGCAGGGTGGGCTCGAGCCCATCGAGCAACGGAACGTCGTCGGCCGCCTCCAGCGCCTCTTCCGCCCCCGACAGGCCCGGCAGCGACTCCACCTCAGTGGGCGGCTCCGGCGGGGGGAGCTCGATCATCAGTTCCAGGTCGTGCGACGCGTCGTCGACCGCGGCCGCAGGGGGGGAGTCCTCGACCGCCGCGGGCGCTCCCGCATCCAGCAGCGCGAGCTGCTCGGCCGCTTCCAGATCGCGACCGTGCGCCCTCAATTGGTCGGCCAGCAAGCGACGGACCTCCGTATCGTCAGGGAAGAGTTCCGCGAACTCCTTCAGGGCGTCGAACGATTCGTCGATGCGTCCCCCCTTCTGCATGATCTCGGCGTAGCGCAGAAACGCATCCCGCGCGTCGGCGAGGAAGCCCTTTGCCGCGCTGATCTGACCCAGGCGCAGATACGTTTCGGTGCGCGCGGGGTTGATGCGGAGGATTTTCTTGCAGAGGGCTATCGCGTTGTTGTGCAATCCCGCTTCCGCGTAGCTCTCGACCGCCTGTCCATACGCCTCCACCGCCTGCGTCCCCTGGTCGAGACGTAGATGCAGATCGCCGAGGCGGTTGTACAAGCCGATCTCCATCTCCTCGGCAGAGGCCTCCTCGAGCACCCGGTAGTAGACCTTGAGCGCTTCCTGCCACTCGGCGCGGCCTTCCAGAACGCGTGCCTTGTCTCTGAGCTTGGCGACGGTGGCCATGCAGATGGAGTTGGACGACAGAACGGGGGTACGCGATCAGCGGCCCCATGGAAGAGCAGGATAATACGCTTCCGCCCCGAGCCCAACAAGCGAACTGCCGACGGGGGATGACGGGCGCGCCATTCCCCTCCGGCATCTGGCGGAGTTCTTGCGCGCCTGCCGCCGCAGTCCAGCGGCCTTCCCTCCCCCCACGGTAGATGGTAGACGTCCCAGTCTTCGCCCCGTCCGAACGCTACCCCGGCCGTCCACCCGAGGGGCGCCTCGTAGTGATCGCCCCCACCCGCGCCGCGTGCGAGACCATCGAGCTGGGGGTGGGGCTGCGCGACGTGGAAACGATCCTGGAGCAGGAGCACGGCGGAGAGATCCGCGCATTGGCGCGGGGCGACGCCGGCTTCGGGATCGTCGCCGGCACCGGCACCGGGAAGACGCTGGCGATCCGCCCGATGGCGGAGGAAATCGTCGGCGGAGAGCTACGCGTCGGGGTAGTCAACCGGGAGCGCGAAGCCACGCCCGAGACGCCCACCTGGAACGTGGTCATCGTCACCACCGGCATCGCCCGTCGCTGGCTGCAGGACGATCTGATCGGTCCGGAGGACACGCTCGTGGTGGACGAGATCCACCAGACCTCGGCCGAGCTGGAGCTCTGCCTCGCTCTGGGGAAGCGGGCGGGGTGCCGCTTCATCTGGCTCTCCGCTACCGTCGATCCGAGCTTCTACGCGGCGTATCTCGACTCCGCGGAGGTGATCGCAAGCTCCGCTTTCGACCCGGCGCGGGCCGCGCGGGTGCGGGTCACCGGGACGCTGGACCCCCTCGACTTCCTGTCCGACCGCTTCCTGCGCCACGTGGTCAAACAGGCGCGCGGCGTGGCCATCTTCGTCCCGACGCGGGCGCAGGCGGAGCAGGTGGCCGCGGCAGTCGGGAAAGAGTGGGAGCGTATCTTCGCCTCGTTCTATCACGGCGGCGAACCCATCGCCAAGCTGCAGCCCTTCCTGAGCGGTGAGGCACCGCACCCCTTTCTGCTTTCCATGACCGCGGCGGGGCAGTCGGCGCTCAACGTGCGCGGCCTCGATACCGTTGTCATCGAGGACGCGCGCTTCACCACGGTGATCGAGGGCGGACGGCGGGTGCTGACCCGGCTCCCGCTCGGCGCGAACGAGATCCTGCAGATGGCGGGACGGGTGCACGGCCGGGTCGAGGACGGAGAGGTGTGGATCCTCTCCAAGCGGGACCTCGACTTCGCCTCGCTCGAACCCACGGCGCCCCACTTCCAGCTTGCCGGGGATCCGGAGCGGGTGGCGCTCACCTGCGCCGACGTGGGAGTGCGCGCCGACGATCTCGACCTCCCGGTTCCGCTCGACCGGATGGCGTACCGCCGCGCAGTCGCGCTGCTGGAGCGGCGCGGCCTGATCTCCGGCGCGCGCCTCACCCCCTACGGTCGCCGGGTGGAGGTGCTCCCGGTGGACCGCCCCTGGGGGGAGCTGCTGGTGGGCGCGGAGGAGCCCCTGATCCCGCTGGTCGCGGTCTGCGCCTCCCTCGAATCGCTGCACCGGGCGGTGCGCCAGGAGCACGACATCCAGCCGTTCCTGGTCCCCGGGAGCGACCACCTCACCGTCTACCGGATCTACCGGGACGCGCTGCGCGAAAGCGGAGCGCTGGGGACGGTGTACGGACTCCCCCGCCACGTCTTCGACGCCGAAGCGCTGGAGGCGTGGACCGAGAATCACGGAGTGCTGGTGCGGGCGATCGAGGATGCCGCCCTCGCGATCGCTTCGATCTACCGCTCGCTCGAACTGCCGCTCCCCCGCTCGCTGCCGGCGCTCGACGACGAGCTGGAAGCGGAGTGGCGCCGGCTGCTCGCGCGCATCATGCCCTTCGATCTGATCGTTGACGGCGAGACGAGCTGGGGAGAGGAGGTCTGGACGTCGCGCAGCAGCGTTTGCGGGAAATGGGGAGCGATCGCGGGTGACATCCGCTACTTCTCGGACCGCTCGGGGCGGGTGCGCGGGGCGATCGAGGGCACCCAGCTCCCCTACGAATTGCTCTGGGAGTACGCCGAGCAGGGGGAGCCGGAGTTCCGCTACGACCCGGCGCACCGCCGTCGGCCGCTCCGGCTGCACAGCGCGCGGACCTTCCACGGCTTCGAGCTGGATGCGAGCGATGCGGGCGTCGATGTCTTCCCCGAAGGGCGGGAGCAGGAAGCGCGCACCGCGCTCGCGGAAGCGCTCAGCAGCGGCGCGGCGCAACACCCCTCCGCCGCCGGAAACCGACGCACCCTGCGGGAGCTACGCGAGGTGCACCGCCGCTCCGGCGGTGCCGTCCCCGAGGCCGGCGGCGCCGCCCTGGCGGAGCGCTTCGCCGCCCGCCTGGCCGACATCGGGTCGTACGGCGATTTTCTTGCTGCCGACCTGCACCTCGACCCCGACGATTGGGCACCTCCCGCCGAGCGCGAGCGCTGGCTCGCGCTCTCCGACACCATTTCGCTCGCGGGCGACGACTACCCGCTGGACTACGCGTTGGAAGACGGAACGGCGGTCGCGCGCGCCCGCGTCCCGGCGAAGCTGCTGCGCCAGCTCGACGAGGACGATCTGCCCGAGCTGGACCGTCCGCTGCGCTGGACGGTGACGCGCGGCAAGCGTCAGGCGATCCGCGCCGCTTCGCTGGAGGAGGCACGGGCGCAGCTCCAGGAAGCGCGCCGGGAGCGGGCGCGTGGCCGGGAAGAGCACGACGACGGCTCACGTCGCCGCGGCCAGCGCAAGAACGACAAAAAGGATGGAAACAGAAGCAAGCGGGGAGCGCGGAAGCGGCGCGGCAGGCGGCGTTGACGAGGGCTCCGGCGATCCCCGACCCCTGAATCCCGACCCCTGAATCCCGACCCCCGAATCCCGACCCCTGAATCCCGACCCCTGATGTCCGACTGGTTTCTCGCTCCGCCGCAGACCCTCCTCTGGATCCTCCTGACCGCCGTTTGCGTATACGCGGCCCTGCTCCTCTACACCCGCCTGGCCGGTCTCCGCAGCTTCGCGAAGATGTCCAGCTTCGACTTCGCCATGACCGTCGCCGTAGGCTCCGTCGTGGCCGGATCGATCCTGAGCGAGAACCCGGCGCTCGTACAGTCGCTCACCGCGCTGGCGGCGATCTTCGGGCTCCAGTTCGGACTCGGCACGCTGCGTCAGCGGTTCCCGTGGGTGCAGAACCTGGTCGACAACGAACCCATCCTGCTCATGTGGGGCGAGGAGATGCTGCGCGACAACTTGCGGGAGGCGCGGGTGAGCGAGGACGACCTCTGGAGCAAGCTGCGGGAGGCGAACGTCCTCCACCCCGGGCAGATCCGGGCGGTGGTGATGGAGACGACCGGAGACGTGACCGTCCTCCACGGCGACGCGGACGGGCCCGAGCTCGATCCCCGCCTGCTCACCGGCGTCCGCGATGTCGACCGCTACTTCGAGGTTGCGATCGACCAGCGTCCCGCCGCTCCGGGCGTGGCCTGAAGCCGGGGGCGGCTACACCTGCACCGCTTCGGCGCCGGCGGCCGCGCGCCGCCGCGCTCGCCGCCCCGCCCACGCGGTGAAGGCCACGCCGGAGAAGATGAGCACGGCGGCGGGGACGATGTAGAGCGACGGCCGCTCACCGAGCAGCGGGATCGCCAGCAGAGCGGTGGCGATCGGCTGCAGGTAGACGTACACCGCGACCGTGCTCGCCTCCACCCGTGCCAGCGCAAAGACGTTCAGGTAGTACGCGCCGACCGTGGGGCCGATCACGATCCAGAGCAGCATCGCCAGAGTGGTAGTAGACACCGCACCCGTCTCCGCGGCGAGGGCCGGAATCCCCCAGGGGGCGATCCCGAGAGTCCCGAACAGGAAGACCCAGGTGATGACCGTGAGCGGCTGGTAGCGGCGCAGGATGTCCCGCGAGATCACCAGATAGATCGAGTACGCGACCACGTTGATGAGCACCAGCGCGTTGCCGAGGCGTCGGCCGCCTTCCAGTTCGACGCCTATCAGCAGCAGAGCTCCCATCCCGGCAAGGCCGATCCCCACCCACTTCGCGACGGCGCCCCGCTCCTGCGCAAGCAGGATGGCAACCAACAGGGTGATGGCGGGGCCGGTGGTCACCAGCGTCTGTGCCGCGGTGGCGGTGGTGTACTGCAGCGCGGTGATGTAGAGGAGCTGGTTCGCGACCACCCCGAAGAGCGCGTAGAGGGCGAGCCGCGCGTAGTCGCCGGCACCCCGCACCCGCTCCCCGGAGAGCTGGCTGTGCAGGGCGACGAAGCAGAGCGCCGCCGCGGTGACGCGGAGGAACGCGATCGACGGGCTGGACAGGTCGCGCAACGCGAACTTGACCGCCACGGGGAGGGTGGCGAAGAGGAGCTGTACGGCCAGCAGGGCGGCATGCACGCGCCAGGATTTCACCGCGCGAAGATAGCGCCGGCACCCGCTCCCGCCAGCCCGGCTTTCCTCCGGCGGCGGTCAGCTATATCTTGCGCGGCCCCTCACACCGTTCGGTCACCTTCGGAGCCGATCCCATGCACGAGCACGACCACCACGACGACGACAGCTTCGGTCTCGCGCTGGGCTTCCGCATCTTCGACGCGGACGGCGCGCTCTACCTGGCCGAAGCGGAGATCTCCCCGTACGTGGACCAGCCCGAGGCGCTCGGCGTGGCCATCGTATTCCATCCCCTGGACGACATCAACCCCACCGCCGACGCGCCCGAAGCCGAGGTTCCCGCCCACGCGATCGACATCGACGAGGCGCTGGTGCGCGACGAATCCGGCTCGATGCGTGAGCAGTTCCGCGAGATCGTCCGGCAATTAGCGGGGATCTCGGTGGACGAGTTGCGGGAGTACCTGCGGATGGCGCAGCGGGAGGAGGCGGGGTCGGGGGAGCACTAGGCAGGCTGCCAGCACTTCGACGTCAAACGCTTCCCAGCTTCTTCCGCACCTTGGCGTAGCTCGAGCGGAGGTGGCATAGCGGCGAGAACGTAGCCCGCCCCGCCACCCTTCCCTCCGCGAGCGCCGCGAGCAGTCCCTCCCGCGTCGGCTCGAACGGTGGCACCTCCATGTAGCCGTGGCCGATCTCTCCCGGCGTGTGCGCGTCTGAGCCGGCGCCGAGCAGCTTGCCTCGCTCGGTAGCCCAGGCCTCGGCGCGGGCGTTCAATCCCCTTCCCCAGGAGCGCGCGTTGTGCGCCTCCACCACGTCGATCCACGGCTCCAGCTCCTCCAGCAGCTCGCCGCCGCCGGCGCGCCGGGTGTCGAACGGATGGGGGATGTAGACGACGCCGCCCTGCTCGCGGATCCGCTCGCACGTTTCCGCGGCGCGGGTGCCCTTGGGGATGCGGTCCTGAAGCAGGATGCCGATCACGTCGACGCCCTCTGCCGTCTTCACCTCCTCGCCGACCAGGATACGCTCCGCGTCGAGCGCGTGCAGCTCCAGCGCGCCGTCGATGCGGTTGTGGTCTGCGATCACCAGCCGATCCATCCCCCGCTTCCGCGCGGCTTGGAGCACGTCTTCCGGACGGCTGAGCGAATCGAAGGAAGCGTGCGAGTGGACGTGCATGTCCAGCCGGAGCGGCTCAGCCATTGTCCTGCTCTGACCGACGCTCGAGCCCTTCCCACACTTTCGCCGCCCGCTCCCACAGCTCCGCGAGCGTCCCCGTGTTGTCGATGACGATGTCGGCGCGGGCGCGCTTCTCCTCCGCCGGCATCTGGGCGGCGATCCGCCGCCGCGCCTCGTAGCGGTCCATCCCCCGCTCTTCTGTCAGGCGGCGAAGTCTCGTCTCCGCGGGGGCGTCTACCAGCACCACGACATCGAAGGCGTCCTCCATCCCCACCTCGAAGAGGAGCGGCACGTCGTCCACCACGATCCGGTCTCCGCGCTCCGCGGCGGCCGCGTGCTCGATTTCCCGCAGCCGCCGCACTTCGGGATGCACGATCCCCTCCAGCCGTGCCCGTGCGTCCGGGTCGCCGAAGACGATGCGCCCCAGTGCTTCGCGGTCGAGCGTTCCGTCGGTGCCGCTGACGACGTTCTTCCCCCACCTCGCCGCGATCTCCGCCAGCGCAGGGCTCCCCGGCTCGACCGCCCGACGCGCGAGCACGTCGGCGTCGATCACGGTAGCACCGAGGTCGCGCCAGACGTCCGCGACCGCGGACTTGCCCGCGGCGATGTTTCCCGTCAACCCGACGCAGAGCAAGCGCTCAGAAGGCCGGAATGGAGCGCGTGATGTCGTCCGCCGTTCCCGGCTGACTGTCGGGCCCCGGCGAGCCGACGACGTTCTGCCTCCGCTGCTTACGCAGGTAGTACCGATTGCCCCAGGGATCCAACTCCCCTTCCTCCCCCATCGCTCGCGTGAGGAAAGCGGAGAAATCCCCGGGCTCCGGGAGCGGCTGTCCCATCGCCCGGGAGGTGTCGAGCAGCCGCGCTATCTCCGCCAGGTCGGAGCGCGTCTTCCACGCGAAAAGCGGGTCGAGCGCC
>JBPCJG010000161.1:0-3778 GCA_051005515.1 Longimicrobiaceae bacterium | reverse complement strand
GATAACGGGTGAAGAGCGAGGCCTGGAGTGTCACCGGGCGGGTCGCCACCGGCGTCGCGGGAGCCGTCGCCGTCACCGTCACCCGCGGCGTCCGCGTGTCGAGCTGCTCCATGCGGCGAGAAATGCGTACGTCGGCGACTGCGGTACAGCGCGACTGCGGCGTCTGCCCCGCGCGCATCTGCTGAAACGCGACTTCCATCTCCTGGCTCGCCGCCATCGCAAGCTCCGCCTGTCGGTCCGCGCGGGCGACCATGCGGACGGAGCCCACGGCCAATGCCTGGAGGCCGAGAAAGCCGATGGCGAGAAGGATCATGGCGAAGAGCACCTCCGCCATGGTGAAGCCGGTGTCGGCGTGGAGCGGCGCTATCCCGGTATGGCGCAGCATTCCGGCGGGAGTCAGTAGGAGGGGAGCACCCGGCCGGCCATGTTGACCGTCAGGGCGTCGGCCCGGCCCCCGCTCTCCACCCGCACCGTGCGCTGGGAAAAGGGCGTGAGCATGCCTCTGGAGTTGAACGCGAAGGGCATACCGACGTTGTTCATCTGCAGGCAGACGCCGCGCGCGACCGTGGACAGATCCACCGTCTTCAACGTCCGCTCGCCGCCCGCGGGACCGACCACGACGCGATATCCCTCGTACGGCGCATAGCCGGTCGGCGGCGTGCATTGGGAGGAGCTGGCGGCTTCGAAGACGAGCCGGGACGGCTGACCCTGCCGGACGGCCATCATCCTGGCGTACTGAACGTCCATCCGAAGACCGTCCAGTACGGCGCGGCGTTTGGTTCTCGCGATGAAACCGTTCAAAGCGGGAGCGGCCATGGCTACCAGGATCGCGAAGATGGCGAGAACCGCCAGCACCTCCAGCAAGGTAACGCCGCGGCGATCGCGACGGAAGCGGAAGCGGTGCAAGGCGTTCACCCCAGCTCGTAATCCTGGATCTTGTACGTCAAAGCGCGCGGCGACAGCTCGAGCACCTCCGCGGCGCGGGTCCGATTTCCGCCCGTTTGTTCCAGCGCGCGGGCGATGAGCTCCTTTTCGAGGGCCGGGAGGCGGCGCTTTACCGAAAGATCCCCGTCGGACGCGGCGATGTCGGTGATGCCTTCGCCCCGTCTGACGTGCTCCGGCAGGTGCTCGGGGCGGATGTGACCGCCGGAAAGGACGAGAGCCCGTTCGACGGTGTTCTCCAGCTCCCGAACATTGCCGGGCCACGGGTAGCGGGCCAGCACGGGCAGCACGGCGCTCCCGATCAAGGGTGCGGCGATCCCGAAGCGCTCGCCGTGGCGGTCGAGGAAGTGCTCGGCGAGCGCCGGGATGTCCTCCCGCCGCGCCCGCAGCGGCGGGAGGTGGAGCTGGACGACGTTGACGCGATAAAAGAGATCTTCGCGGAAGCGACCCGCGCGCACCTCTTCGGAAAGGTCGCGGGCGGTCGCGGCGAGCAGGCGCACGTCCACGGCCCGCTCCACCGACGCTCCGACCGGGCGAACCGTGCGCTCCTGCACCGCGCGCAGCAGCTTGACCTGCAGCGCGGATGGCAGCTCCCCGATCTCATCCAGGAACAGCGTGCCACCGTGCGCTTCGGCGAAGAGCCCCTCGCGCGTCTGCGTAGCTCCGGTGAAGGCACCTTTTTCGTGCCCGAAGAGCTCGGACTCCAGCAGGTTTTCCGGGATCGCACCGCAGTTGACGGCAACGAATGCTTGCTCGCTCCGCGGCGAGCTGCGGTGGATTGCGCGCGCGATCGCTTCCTTGCCCGTCCCGCTCTCGCCCGTCAACAGCACCGTGGACGGATACGCCGCCACCCGCCGGGCGAGCTCGATCACCTCCCGCAGCGCTCGCGAGCCACCGATGACGCCCGCGAAGCCCTCCCCTTCCCCCACCTGCCGCCGCAAACGCGCGACTTCGCGGCGCAGCTGCTCCCGCTCCTCCGCCTTGCGCAGCGCGAGCAGGATCTCGTCGGCGTTGAAGGGTTTGGAGACGTAGTCGTACGCGCCGTTGTGGAGCGCTTCCACGGCCGAGTCGAGCGTGCCGTACGCGCTCATCATGATGACCAGCGCTTCGCCGCCGCTTTCACGGTAGCGCCGCAGAAAGCCGAGCCCGTCCAGTCTCGGCATACGCACGTCGCAGAGGATCAGCTCGGGCTTCGGCTCCTCGGCGGCGATCCGCACTCCGGCCTCCCCGTCCTCGGCGACGCGGACCGTGTACCCCTCGTCTCCCAGGATCACCGACAGCGTGTGCCGCAGCCCCGGCTCGTCGTCGATCACCAGGATACGCGGCCGGGTCACGGCACTTTTCCGCCGATGGGGAGCGACACGACGAAGCGGGCGCCTCGTTCGCTCGTCTCGGAGCGGACATCGCCCCCGAGCTCCGCGACGGTGCTGGCGACGATCGCCAGGCCCAGCCCCGTTCCCTCGCCGGGGGGCTTGGTGGTGTAGAAGGGGTCCCAGACCAATTCTCCGGCGTCCGCGGGGAGTCCGGGGCCGGTGTCCCGGACCTCCACACGAACCACCGGGTCGCCGGCGGAAAGCTTCGCCGGGAGCCGGCCAGCCTCCCGGAAGCGCCGCAGGTGCGAGTAGTCGATTTCCGGCGGGTCGTCGCTGCGTCGGGGGGGGCGCTCGTGCCCGCCGGCGAAATCGACGCGCGACGTGCGCACACACAGCTCTCCCCTCTCCGACATCGCGTCCTCGGCGTTGGTGAAGAGGTTGACCCAGATCTGGTCGAGCGGGTGCGGAGCGGCCTCGACGACGGGTAGATCGTGCTCCAGCTCGAGGCGGACGTCGATGCCGCCGAGCCGGCCCTGCGAGCGAAGCAGCTCCAGCACCCGGAGCAGCGATGCATTGATGTCTGCGACCGCGCCATCCGCGCCGGAGGGCCGCGCGTAGTCGAGCAGCCCCCGCACGATGCGGTCGATGCGGCGGGCTTCCCGCTCCATGGCGTCCACTATCTCCGGGTCCACGCCGCGGCGCCTGAGGATCGAATGGTAGCCCAGCAGGGAGCCGAGCGGGTTGCCGACCTCGTGCGCGACCCCCGCGGCCAGACGCCCGATCGAGGCGAGCTTCTCCGCCTGGATCAGATCGCGCTGCGTGTCGACCAGGAGCCGGTTCGCTTCGTTCAGCGAGCGGACGTTGTCGCCCAGCTTCTCCCGGTCTTCCAGGAGCTGATCGGTGAGCGCGTTGAGTGCATGGGCCACAGCCGTGATCTCCCTCGTCTCGCCGGAAGGAGCGCGGCGCTGGTACTCTCCGCGGGTGATCGCCTCGGCCACCTCGGCGACGCCGGCGAGGGGACGCACGACGAGCCGGTTGATCAGGTAGCGGCCGAGGACCAGGAAGACCGCGACATCCAGCACCAGCAGCAGGACTGCCAGGGCGACGCGACGACCGCCCGTGAGCTGTGGGTAGCCGAGGATGCTGTACGTCCAGAGCGCCAGCAGGAGCGCCGCGAACGCGAGGAAGCCGAGGTTGAAGAGCAGCTCCGCGCGGAGGGAGCCAGGACGCCACATCCGGCTTTCTGCGGCGGAGCTCTGGACTACGGAAGATGCGGGATCAGAGGTCGGGATTGCTTTCATCCACGCCGACGGTGACTTCCGCCACGGCGGGTTGCCGGATGGTGTCGCGCGAGGGCTTCTTCTTCGATCCGGAATAGGCCTGCCGTTCGATCTCGTGCCAGACGCGATCGATGACCGGACCGGTGGGCTCCTGGAGCTGCAGGAGACCTTCACCCTGCACGCGCTCGAGCGCCCGCCGGAGTGCGTGCTTGCTGATGGGTTTTCTCATGAACTCTCCGCTGA
>JBPCJG010000160.1:0-3317 GCA_051005515.1 Longimicrobiaceae bacterium | reverse complement strand
AGCAGGGGAGCGGCAGCTCGTGGAGCCGCTCCGGCGGCACGGTGCGCTCCAGCTCGTCCGGGTGCGTGCGGAACCATCCCGCCACGAGCAGCATCTCGTCCGCATGCGATCGATCGACCAGCAAGCGACTGGGCTCGGCCGCGGCGAAGCACGCGCCCGCCCGGCGCAGCAAATCGTCGCGTTCCGTGCCGTCCCGCGGCGCGGGCAGCGTGGCGCGCACCCGGCCACCCCGGATCAGGTGCACCTCCGCTGCGTCCTCTGCCGCCGCCTGGTACACGAACGTCAGCGTTTCGAGCCGCTCCCGAAAGCCGAGGAACTCCTCCCGCAGCTCCCGCAGCCGGTCGAGCCGGTCACGGAGGGTAGCGGCGCGCTCGAACTCCATCCGCGCCGCCGCCGTTCCCATCTTCTCCTCGACCTGCCGGAGCGGCTCGTCGCTACCGCCCTCGAGGAAAGCGGCGGCGAGCGCCACCCGCTCGCGGTACTCCGCTTCCCCGCAGAGCGCGGCGCACGGTCCCAGGCAGAGGCCGATCTCCGCGCGGTGGCAGCGCGGGGTGTACGCCACCGGAAAGAAATCCTCCTGATCCGCGAACCTCACCGGCGTGGAAGCGGGGCAGTCGCGGAGCGCGAGGACATCGTTCAATTCCCGCACGGCCCGGCGAATCCGCTTTCCGCGCAGAAAGGGGCCGTAGTACGCGGCGGCGCGCTCCGCCACCCGGCCGCAGACGACCAGCCGAGGGGCCGCGCCGCTCGTCAGCTTCAGGAAGACGTAGCGCCGATCCCGCTTGTGCTGGACGTTGAAGCGCGGCCGGAGCTGCTTGATGAGCCGCAGCTCGCGCAGCAGCGCGCCGAACTCCGACGGCACATACTCCCAGCGGAAGCCGGCGGCGGCCTGCACGATCCGGAAGGCCTTGTCGCCTTCGGGCGCCCGCAGATACGACAGCAGCCGCGTGCGCAGCCGCTTCGACTTGCCTACATACAGCACCTCCCCGTCGGCCGAGACGATGCGGTACACGCCGGGTAGGTTGCGGACGTCGGCGAGCTGCGGGCGGAGCGGGTGGGGGGTAGTGCGGGGCACGGCGGCAGGGGCAAAGAAAAACCGAAGACCGTGCGAATGTACGCCCCCGCGGCTCCGCCCGAAAGCTCATCTGTCGCGCGCGGCGCGGCGCGGCCGGCGCTGGCAGGTGCGACAGAAGAAGGTGGAGCGTCCTCCCTGCACGATGCGCCGGATCGGCGCGCCGCAGACGCGGCACGGCTCTCCTGCCCGGTCGTAGACGAGCAGTCGGTCGGCGAAGTTGCCGCGCTCGCCGCTGGGGTCGCGGTAGTCGAGCAGCGTGGTGCCGCGGAATTCGATGGCTTCGGTCAGCACCGCCCGCACCGCGTCGTGCAGCCGCGTCGCCTCCGCGCGCGTCAGCGTACGTGCCCAGCGGCGGGGGCTGAGCCGGGCGCGGAAGAGCGCCTCGCTCGCGTAGATGTTGCCGACGCCGACGACGCGGCGCTGGCCCATCAGCCACGTCTTCAGCGCGACGCGTGACGTCCGCGCCAGCCGGCGCAGGCGTTCCGGCGTGAACTCCGGCCCCAGCGGCTCGATCCCCAGCGCCCGAGACCTCCGCTCCCACTCCTCCGCGGTGAAACGGTCGAGCCGGCCGAAGCGGCGGACGTCGTGGTAGAGCAGCACCCTGCCGTCGGTGAGGGGCATCCGCACCGCGGGGTGCGACGGCTCCGGATCGCCGGGCTCCAGCACCAGGAGCCGTCCGGTCATGCCGAGGTTGACGACCAGCCGCGCCTCGCCGAGATCCAGGACGATGTTCTTGGCGCGGCGGGAGACGCCGCGGATGGTGCGCCGGGCGATTCCCGCGTCGAAGTCGGCAGGGGACGTGGGGGCGATCAGATCCGCGTGGACCACCTCGGCACAGCGGATGGTGGCGCCGGTCGCGAGCCGGCGCAGCCCGCGCACGACGGTTTCGACCTCGGGTAGCTCGGGCACCGGCGCCTACCGCGCGATCTCCCGCCAGCCGATGTCGCGGCGGAAGTGCTTCCCCTCGAAGTCGATCCGCTCGGCACCGCGGCGGCTCCGCTCCGCCGCCTCCGCGACGGTAGGAGCGAGGGCGGTGACGGAAAGCACGCGGCCGCCGCTGGTTACCAGCTCCCCGTCGCGGCGGGTCGTGCCGGCGTGGAAGACGAGCAGGTCGTCCGCGGCTTTCAGCTCCTCCGGGATCCGGATCGGCACGCCTTTCGGGTAGTCGCCCGGGTATCCCGCCGACGCCAGCACAGTCGTCACCGCCGCCCCGGAATGCCAGCGCGGCTCCCACCCGGCGATCGACCCGCCGTGCGCTACCTCCCGCAGCGGCTCCAGGAGAGAGCCGTCCAGCAGCGGCAGCACCACCTGCGTTTCCGGGTCGCCGAAGCGGCAGTTGAACTCCACCACCTTCGGCCCCTCCGCCGTCAGCATCAGGCCGGCGTAGAGGAGCCCGCGGAAGGGACGACCTTCCGCTCTCATCGCCGCGACCGTGGGTAGCAGGATTTCGTCCCGGATCCGAGCGATCGTCTCAGGCGTCGCGAGCGAGACCGGCGCATACGCTCCCATCCCCCCAGTGTTGGGTCCCGTGTCGCCGTCGCCGATCCGCTTGTGGTCCTGCGAAGGGAGGAGGGGGATGACGTGCTCGCCGTCGCTCAGGGCGAACACCGACAGCTCCTCGCCCTCCATGAACTCTTCGATCACCACGTGTCTGCCGGCGTCGCCGAGGGAGCCGCCCATGAGCTCCCTGACCGCCGCTAGCGCTTCATCCGTGCTCGCGCAAACGACCGCGCCCTTACCCGCGGCGAGCCCCGATGCTTTGACGACGAGCGGCGCTCCCGTCGCCCGGACGTAGCGCTCTGCCGCAGACCGTTCGCTGAACGTCTCGAAATGCGCGGTGGGGATGCCGTGCTTCGCCATCAGCGCCTTGGCGAACGCCTTCGAGCTCTCGATCTCCGCCGCGGCGCTGGTCGGGCCGAAGGTAGCGAGCCCCCGCTGG
Source organism: Longimicrobiaceae bacterium (assembly GCA_051005515.1). Classification (GTDB taxonomy): domain Bacteria; phylum Gemmatimonadota; class Gemmatimonadetes; order Longimicrobiales; family Longimicrobiaceae; genus JBPCJG01. The sequence goes on along the minus strand of JBPCJG010000160.1, from coordinate 303 downwards.
GCGAAGTGGTCGACGATTCCATCCGCCAGGGGGACTTCGGGTCCGACGACGGCGAGGTCGATCGCTTCGCCTTCCGCCCACCCGGCGAGCGCCTGGATCTCCGTGGCCTCGAACGGGAGCGTGGTCGCGAGGGCGTCCGTGCCGCCGTTGCCGGGGGCTATGAAGAAACGTGCGTAGGGCGCGTCGCGGCGCAGCTTCCAGAGCAGCGCGTGCTCGCGAGCGCCGCCGCCGACGAGGAGGATCTTCACGGCGTCAGAATCGAGGTGTCTTGCGCGTTCTCGGTCATCATCGGCAGATTTCGGT
>JBPCJG010000159.1:0-13246 GCA_051005515.1 Longimicrobiaceae bacterium | reverse complement strand
GCGGGGGTGGAGGTGTGGAGCGAGGAGGGGCACATCGTGACCACCGACGTCGAAGGCAAGTACTCCTTCCGCGATCTCGCCCCCGGCCGGCACGTCCTGCACTTGGACCCGCTCCGGCTGCCGCGGGGGATGCGCCCGGTCGGCGGCGCGCTGCGGACTGTGCGGATGAGCGGTTGGACTTCGGCTCGCGCCGACTTCAGGCTGCTCCCGGCACCCCCCGAAAAGGCGGCGGCTGCCGGTCCCCCGCCGCCGCTCGAGGAAGGCACGGGGGCCGTGGCGCCGCCGCCTGGAGCAGTCGATCACGCCGGGGGTGCCACGACGGCGGCGGTGCGACTCGTGGCTGCGACCGCTGCCGACGAGCTGACGAGCGGGCCCGGCATCCGCATTCTCGCTCCCGCGGCCGACACCGTGCTGCCGGGCAACCGCGTCTACGTCGGCGTCGAAGCCGAAGCCGGCGTCCCGGTCCGTCTGCTGGACGGCGATTCGCTGCTGGCCGAAGCCGTCACCCGCCCCGACGGCCGCTGGGACTTCGTCGCGGTCGAGTTGGCGCCGGGGCCGCACCGGCTGCGTGCTTGGACGCGCAATTCGTGGGGCGTGGAGCGCTGGGACAGCATCGCGGTGCACCGCTCGGGTGAGCCGGCGCGGCTCGTCGCCGACAGCGCCGCACTCATCCTGAGGCGCGGCGCGGCGGCGGCGGACACGCTACGCGTCCAGGTGCTCGACGGCTGGGGCACTCCGGTGGCGAGCGCGCCACGCGTTACCGTGGAGCTCGACAACGCGTCCGCGGACGGCGTCGACGCGGATGCTGCCTCCGTCGGCTTTCAGACGATCGCCGACGCGCGCGGTTGGATCGCGCTGCCGCTCCGCGCCGGTGATCGCGTCGGACCGGGACGGTTGCGGCTGACGGCCGCGGGTGCGCGCACCGAGGTGGAGGTGCGGGTGCTCCCCAATACGCGGCCGCTCTTCGCGACCGGGTCGGCGCAGGTGGGCATCGGCGCTGCCCCGGCCGCCTTCGGCGCAGTCACCGCGCGCGGTGCCGTGGGACCCGAGGCCTCCGTCACCGTGAGCGTGGACACCCGCCGTCGCGACGACCCGCGCTCCTTCTTCGGCGGCGGGTACGACCCGCTCGACGAGCCGCGTTACCCCATCTACGGAGACGCGAGCAGCGGGGTGGCACTCGCCGGCAGCGAGCAGCTCTCGATCCGCCTCGAGCGCGGCTTCGACTGGGCAGCGTACGGCGACATCCGTACCGAGGCCTTCGCCGGCGGCGAAGGCCTCGCCCGTTACGGCCGCGCCCTGAGCGGCGGCTCCGGCGAAGCGAGCGCGATGAGCGTGCGCTGGAGCGGCTTCGCTTCGCTGACCCGGCAGGCGGTGCAGCAGCTCCAGCTCCGCGGCGAGGGCACCTCCGGGCCGTACCTGCTCGGCGACGAGATCCGCCCCGGCACCGAACGCCTAGCGGTCGAGATCCGCGCCCGCGACGACGCCGCCCGCGTCCTCGCCCGCCAGGAACTCGCCCGCTTCATCGACTATCAGATCGACTACGCCGGTGGCCTGGTCCTGCTCAAGCGCGCCATCCCCGCTACCGATCCGCAGGGCAACCCCGTGTTCCTGGTGGCGAACGTAGAGCGACTGGGCGGCTCCGGAGAACGCCACGCGGTGGCGGGGATGCGGATGGACGCGGACGTGCGCTCCTGGCTCGGCGGGGCCGCGCCGGACTCGCTCCGCTTCGGTGCGTCCACCGTCCACGGCGGCACAGGCGCCGACGAGCACACGCTGCTGTCGGCCGATGCCCGGCTCCGTCAGGCGGGGCTCGCGGTCGGCGCGCAGGCGGTCCGCTCGACCCTGCCCGACTCCTCCGGGGTGGCCGTCGGCCTTTCCGCCCACTACCGGGCGGACGGCGCGCCGGCCGGGGCGGAGCTGTCGTGGCTGCGCGTCGGAGACGGCTTCGGCAACCCCGCGGACCGGCGGCTGGTCGGCGGATTCGAGGAGCTGCGCCTGAAGGGGGACCTGCGGGTGAGCGAGAATGCGCGTCTAGAGCTGCGCCACGAGCGTCAGCATTTCGCCACGCAGGGGGCGGCGCGCGAGGAGACGACGCTGGGGACGGAAGTGCAGGTGCTGGGAAGCCGCGTCGAGGCCCGCGCCGGCGTCACCGGCAACTCCGTCACCGGCGTTGATGGCGGGGAGGTCGAGACGCGCACCGCAATCGGCCACCTCGGCTGGGAACACGGCCGCGCCCGCGCCTGGCTCGACGGCAACCGCGCGCTCGGCGATGACGACGAGCGGGCGCTGCGGCCGGACCAGATGGCCATCGGCGCGAGTTACGAGGTGCTGCGCGGAACCCGCGTCGAGGTCCAGCACCGCGCGGTGCTGGACGACAGCGTCGGACGCTCGGTCCAGAGCGTCGGCCTGAGCAGCGAGCTGGGCTTCGGCACCCGCGCCTGGGGGCGCTACGAGATCACCGGCGCGGCCGACGCCGCCACCAACGCCGCGGTGATTGGGCTCAACAATCGCTTCTCCCTCCCCGGCGGGTGGAGCTTCGCCTCGCTCCTGGAGCGCCGCCAGGGCGTCGGAGAGGCCGCGATCGTGGACCCGACGCGGGCGCTCCCGTTCCTGCAGACGGAAGAAGACTACTCCGCGGCCTCGCTGGGGATCGACTGGGCGCCGCAGGGTGGCGCGTACCGGATGAGCGCCAAGGGGGAGCTGCGAGACGGCGACACCGGCAGACGGGCGCGGCTCGCGGCCGCCGCCGATGTCGCCGTCTCCCGTACGCTGGCGCTGCTCGCCCGCCAGGAGCTGGCGGAAGAGCAACGGCTCGACCTGAGCGGCGGCGACGTCGAACGCGCGAGCCGGCGCACCATCCTCGGCATGGCGATGCGCCCGCTCGACGATGACCGCATCAACGCGCTCTTCAAGCTGGACTATCGAGTGGACGAGACTCCCCTGCTCGGTGCCCTCGTCGCCTCGCCCCCCCGGGACGAGCGCATCATCGCCGCCAGCGACGTGATCTACACGCCAGGCCCCGGAACCGAGCTGAGCGGCCGCTACGCGCTGCGGATGCGAGCCACAGCGGCGCACGACAGCGTGGCTGGTCTCGACTCGGATGCACACTTCTTCGGCGCGCGGATCGAGCGCGAGCTCGCCGCCCGATGGCTCGTGCGGCTCGGCGGTCGGCTCCTCGCGGCGGGGCACGGCGGCGGGTCGCAGTGGAGCGTAGCGCCCGCGCTGGCGTTGCCTCTGGGGAGCGGCCTCGAAGTCGAGGGCGGGTACCGCTTCGGCGAGCTACGCGACCCCGACTTCGCGGTAGACGGCGGGCGCGGGTGGTACGCGTTGCTCGGGATTCACGCCTCGGAGAAGACGCTGCAGGAGGTCGGTGACTTTTGGAGGGAGCGGATCCGGCGCTGAGGCAGCGGCGCCGGCGTTCTTATCGGGGCGACGGCGGAACCTCACCCACCCAGCAGCGCTCCCACCCTGGCCATCAGCTCGTCCGGTCCGAAGGGCTTCTGCAGCAGGACCATGCCAGGGTCCAGACTCCCCTGCGAGTCGATGGCTCCGATGGGATACCCCGACATGTAGGCCACCTTCATCTCGGGACGAAGAGGAGCCAGCCGCTCGGCGAGGGCTCGCCCCCCCAGCCCCGGCATCACGACGTCCGTCAGGAGCAGATCCAGCGGACGGTCGAAGTCGTTCGCGACGCTGAGGGCCTGCTCGCCCCCCGCGGCTTCGAGCACGTCGTATCCGCCCCGCTCCAGAGCGCGGCGGGCGAGACGGCGCACGGGCTCGTCGTCCTCCACCAGCAGCACCGTACCCGCACCCGCGACCGGCACCGCGGCGGGCGCTTCGCGGAGGTCTTCGACCTCGGCTTCCTGCGGGCAGCGGGGAAGCGAGATGACGAAGCTGGATCCCTCCCCGGGAGTGCTCCGCACCTGGATGCTCCCACCGCTCTGCTCGACGATGCCGCTAACGGTCGACAGGCCCAGACCGGTTCCCTTCTCCCGCTCCTTGGTGGTGAAGAAGGGGTCGAAGATCCGGGCCCGGGTAGCTTCGTCCATTCCGGTACCCGTGTCGCTCACCGACAGGCGGACGCAGTCGGTCAGCGGGCCTTCGCCCGCACCGTCCGCTGAAAGATCGCAGTGCACTTCTTCCGTGCGGATCGTGAGGGTGCCGCCGCCGGACATGGCGTCGCGGGCGTTCACCGCCAAATTCATGATCACCTGCTCCAGCTGGCCCGGGTCCGCCTTTACCAGACCGGCCGCCGGGTCGAGCCGGGTCTCGATCCGGATGTGCTCGCCGATCACCCGCCTGAGCATCTTCTCGACGCCCTGAACCAGCTCGTTCAGACTGACCACGCGCGGCTCGAGCACCTGCATCCGGCTGAAGGCGAGGAGCTGGCGCGTGAGTTGGGCAGCGCCGTCGGCGGCGCGATCGATCTGGGCGAGATCGTCGCGCAGCGGTCCCTCTTCCGGAAGGTCCATCAGCAGGACGGCGACGGTCCCCTTGATCACCATCAGCAGGTTGTTGAAGTCGTGCGCGACGCCGCCGGCGAGCTGACCGATCGCCTCCATCTTCTGGGCCTGGTGGAACTGGGCCTGGAGCTCGAGCCTGTCGGTGAGATCGCGGAAGCTCAGCACCCGGCCGGCCGGCTTGCCGGCGGCGTCGTGCTGCGGCTTGGTGTAGCGCTCGAAGATGCGGCCATCGGCGAGCGGGATCAGATCCAAGCTCTCGTCGTTCGGGTTAGCGTAGATGTCCTTCATTCGCGTGAGGAAATGCTCGGGATCCGTGACCTTGTCGACGACGAAATCGATCAGAGCACTCCTGTCGCCGTTTCCCTGGAGGATCGTGTCGGAAATCCTCCACATCTCCGCGAAGCGTTGATTGTAGGTGGAAAAACGCCCGTCCGCATCGACGGCCAGGATGCCGTCCGCGGTGGATTCTAGCGTCGTCCGCAGGAGGGAAAGGTTCTCCTCGCGCTCGCGTTCGGCCTGCTTCCGCTCGGAGATGTCGTGCAGGAACGAGGTGAAGATCCAGGATTCGCCTACCCGGATGGGGGTGGTGGACAGCTCGACGTGGAAGCGGTGGCCGTCACGGTGCAGCGCCTCCACCTCCACCCGGCGGTTCAGGATGCGACTGTCGCCCGTGCCGAGGAAGTGCTCCATTCCGCGTCGATGGTTTTCCCGCTCCTCTTCGGGGATGATCAGCTCGGCCATGGTGCGTCCCAGCGCCTCGCCACGGCTCCAGCCCAGGGTTTCCTCGGCCTGGGCGTTCCACTCCAGGACCCTCCCCTCCTCGTCGATCGCCACGAAGGCGTCGTGGGAGGATTCGAGGATCAGCCGGGTGCGCTCGTCGCTCGCGCGCGTGGCCGCCTCGGCATTGCGGCGTTCCGTCACGTCCCGCGAGTTGATGACGATTCCGGAGACCGCTCGAGTCCCGAGCAGGTTGCTGCCGGTCGACTGAACGATCCGCCAGGAGCCGTCACTGTGCCGCGCCCGCCACTCGATGCTGCGGGTCTCGAAGGGGCTTTGCAGCAGCTCCTGGTAAGCGGTCATCACCTGCGGCAGGTCCTGCGGGTGGATGAGCTCGAAAGCGCTGCTTCCGATCAGCGTTTCCGGAGTATAGCCGAGCATCCGCTCCACCGACGGGCTCTCGTAGCGGATCGTCCCGTCCGCCTCCGTGACGGTGATCACGTTGGACGAGTTCTCGATCAGAGCCCGGAAGTACTCTTCCCGCTGCTTCAGCTCCGACTCCGCCTCGTCCCGGCGCAGCAGACTCTGCTCCAGTCTCGCCCGCAGGCGGTGCCGCTCGAGCGCGTAGCGGATCGAACGGAGGAGTACTTCGGGTCCGAGCCGGCTCTTCACCAGGTAGTCCTGCGCGCCCCCGCGGACCGCCTGCAGCGCGATCACTTCGTCTTCTCTGCCCGTGAGCACGACGATGGGGAGGCCCGGTGCTTCCGCCCGCACGAGATGCAGGCCGTCCAGATCACGCGCGTCCGGCAACGAGAGGTCGAGGAGCACCAGGTCGAAGCGGCGTTCCGGCAGGAGCGTCAGCGCCCCTCCGAGCCGCGGAGTGGCGGTGAGCTCAAAGCCGGGAGCGGGAGCCCCCGCGAGCAGCGCTCGGGTGAGTTCGGTGTCGGTAGGGTTGTCCTCCACGAGGAGGACGCGGATGGGGTCCGGCGTGGGCTGCGTCATAGCTGGGATTCGGAACGGCCGACCGACGCGAAGGCCGGATCGGCGGGTTCGGGGGTTTCGCGGATGCAGAGCTGTTGCATGATGGATCTCAGATCCTCCTCCAGGCGCTCCCCCTTGAGCAGGACGCCTACCGTGTCCGCGCTGAGCTCACGGATCTCCCGGGACGACAGATCCTTGGCCGTGACGACCACCACCGGGGTGTTCCGGCAGCTGCCGCGTCTGCGGACGATCTCCAGCAGCTCGACGCCGTCCATCCCCGGCATCAGCAGGTTGAGCACGATCAGCTCGGGGGTGAAGCCGTCGAGTATCCGCAGCGCGTCCTTGCCGCCGCTCGCCGTCATCACCTCGGCCGCCGCGTCGCGCAGGCACGAAGCGAGCAGATGCTGTGCGTCGGGGTCGTCGTCTACGATCAGGACCTTTCCGGCGCTCGGTTGGAGGTGTGTCCGCAGGACCCGGAGCAGGTCACCCCGATCGAGGGGTTTGTCGAGCAGGTCCACCGCTCCCAAGACACTGCCGCGATTGTCCCCGGCGATCACGCTGACGACCACCACCGGGATGTCGCGTATCAGGGGGTCGGCCTTGAGGGCGTGCAGGATCTCCCAACCGGTGGTGCCGGGAAGGAGGAGGTCGAGGGTGATCAGGTCGGGACTGAACTCCCGCGCGATGCGGATCCCCTGCTCGCCCGAGCTGGCCGAGAGGGTCCTGCACCCGAACTCCTCGATCTGGTGGGTGAGGAGCATGCGCGAGTCGGTTTCGTCCTCGATGACGAGCACGAGCTTGCCGCGAAGATCAACCTCCGGCTCGACAGCGCAGGGTTGCTCCAACTCCGCGAGCGCCAGCCGCTGAGCGGCGACGTGCGAAGCGCGGCCGTCCGTCGCCTCGTGCGGGGCGAGCAGGATGCTGAAGGTCGAGCCGACACCCGGCTCGCTCTGCACGGCGAGCCGGTATCCCATCAGCTCGCAGAGGGAAGTCGAGATCGCTAGGCCCAGGCCGCTTCCGCCAAAGCGGCGGGCCGTCCCGCTTTCCGCCTGCTCGAACGCCTCGAAGATCGCGGACAGCCGGTCGGGCGGGATGCCGACGCCGGTGTCCGTGACGTCCAGCCGAACCGGCCGGTGCGTCGCGGGATCCGCGGCCACGCTCACCGTGATGCTGCCGGATTCGGTGAACTTGATCGCGTTGCCGAGCAGGTTGATGACCACCTGCTTGAGCTTGGCGGCGTCCGTGTCGAGGGACGCGAGATCGTCGGGCAGGCCTGCACGCAGCTGGATGTCCTTGCCGCCCACCGCGCCCTTGAGCTGGCCGAGGGTCTCCAGAACGAGACTGTCGAGGGCGACGGGCGCGCTTTCCATCTCCATCTTCCCCGCCTCGATCTTCGACAGGTCGAGGACGTCGTTGATCAACCCCAGCAGATGGGTCCCGTTGGCGTGGACGCGTTCGAGGTAACCCAGCTCCACTTCGCGGAGGTTGCCCGCCTTGTTCTTGCGCAGCACGTTCGCGAAGCCGATCACCGAGTTCAGCGGCGTGCGCAGCTCGTGGCTCATGCTGGAAAGGAAGTCGCTCTTCGCGCGATTCGCGGCCTCGGCCGCTTCCTTGGCCTGCCGCAGCGACTCCTCGGACTGCTTACGTTCGGTGATGTCGCGGGCGACCCATACTACCGCATTCTCACCCATCGGCGACACCGCGCCGGAGAACCAGAGATCCGAGCCATGGTGGTCCAGGCTGTACTCGACCTGACCGGTCTGCTGCGTCTCGATCACCTCATGGATCTTGGCCAGGAAGAGGTCCGCCTGCTCGCCCGGGAGCACCTCGTGCAACGTCCTGCCCTCCAGGTCCGCCGCCGGGCGATACAGCAGCGAGGGGTTGGTCGCCGCGACTTTCACGTAGCGGCCCTCCGCGTCGAGAACCAGGATGACGTCGGTCATGGAGCTGAACACCGCCCGCAGCTCCGCCTCCGAGTCGCGGATCTGCGCCTCCGCGGCCTTGCGCTCGCTGATGTCGCGCACGATCTCGGAGACGGCTGCGAGACTGCCCTGCTCGTCCCAGATGGGCGAAGCGCTGACCGACACGTGGATCTCGGTTCCATCGCGGCGAAGACGGACCGTTTCGAAGCTCTCGATCCGCTCCCCATGGCGGATTCGCTCCAGGAGCTCCCGCAGCTCCGCGTGGGTCCTCTCCGGCGCCAGCATGAACACCGATGCCCCGATCGCCTGCTCCTGGGCGTGGCCGTAGGTCCGCTCCGCGCCCGAGTTCCAGCTCTGGATGACTCCGTCGGGAGTCAGGCTGACGACGGCGTCCTGCGAATTCTCGACGATCGAGGCGAGTTGTCCGAGCTCCCGGTCGTCGGCGCGGATCACCCGCCGGACCTTGTTCGTGAGGGCGATCAGCGATCCTCCGAACAGCAGGAGCAGGGCGATGATCGCCCCGCTGAACCACGCGATGTATCGGCGATGCTCCGCCAGCACGGTCTGGTGGTGCTCAACGATCGCCTGGCTCTTCGAGAGGAAGTCTTCGAAGAGCGAGTCGAAGCTCGTGTCGTCGGCGGTTCCCGCCCGGCTCCCCGCCGCGATGCGGCGCTGGCTCGCGGTACGCAGATCGTGCAGCCGATCGCATACCTCGGCGGTTCCGACCTGGATGTCGCGATCTTGTACCCGGCCCTCGCCGAGGGTGGCGCGACAGAGCCGCTCCGCCTCGTTCAGGTTCTGGAAGACCTCACGGGGCAGGTCGATGGTGCTGTCCCCGTTCAGCGCCTCCTCGAGCCAGAGATGGGCGAGCGTGGCGCGCGAGCGCTGGACCTCGGTCGTGTGGAGGAGGGCCTGATGGCGCTCGGCGCTGCGGAGCTCGTTGACGACGGCGTAGGTGGCGCCACAGATCGCGGCCACTCCCACCACGGCGATCCCGGTTTCGAGCAGGCGGAGTCCCCGCAGGAGCTCGCCCCTGCGCTGCGTGACCCGGACCTCGCGCTTACCGGAGTGCAGCAGCTGGTCGGCCCGCGTGGCGAAGAGCGCGAGCGCCAGAACGACCACGGCACCCAGGATCACCGACAGGGTGAGCCCCGGGCTCCCGAGGAGGCTGGCTCGTGAGGCACCCGCCATCCCCGTCGACGAGGGGATGAAGGAGACCGCGGCCATCGCCGTGTAGTGCATTCCCGAGATCGCGAAGCCCATCACCACAGCGGCTCCCGCCTTCCACCACGCCGCGGCTCGGGACACGGTGAAGCGGAAGCGGAGCGCCAGCCAGAGCGCCGCGAAGGAGGCGGTCACGGCGATGCCGATCGACGCTCCGACCAGCGTGGGGTCGTATACCAGCCGCCCGGGCACCCGCACGGCCGCCATGCCGGTGTAGTGCATCCCGGAGATCGCCGCTCCCATCAGCAGCCCCGCCGGCAGCAGTGACCAGAGCGGAACGATGGGGCGGCCGGCGACCTGGAGCGCGAGCAGGGAAACTCCCACAGCTACCGCGAGCGAGAGCCCCGTCAGCAGTAAATCGTAGCCGATCGCCACCGGGAGCTGGAAGGCGAGCATGGCGGTGAAGTGCATGCTCCAGATGCCGAAGCCCATCGCGAAGCTGCCGGCGAGGAGCCAGACCAGGCGCGTCCGGGCCCGGCTGGTCGCCACGCGTCCCACCATGTCGAGGGCGACATGGGACGCCAGAATGGCGATCAGAACGGAAAGGACTACCAGCGCTGGATCGTGGTGACCGTGCATGGTTCGGAGGGTCTGGGAAAGGAGAACCTCGCGCTTTTTCCGCTCTCAGGCCCCGAGGCACTGCTCGATCGCGCCGAGCAGGATCTGCTCGTCGGTGATCGGCTTGGCGACGTAGCCGTCGAACCCCGCAGCGAGGAGGCGGTCGCGGTCGCCCGCCATCGCGTGCGCGGTGAGGGCGACGACCGGGAGGTCGCGGAGCCGGTCTTCGGAGCGCAGCGCCTGGAGCACCTGCGTACCGTCCATCCCGGGGAGCGAGATGTCGAGCAGGACGAGATCGGGCAGTTCGCGGCGCACGCCGGCGAGCGCCGCGGGGCCGTCCTCGTACTCCGAGAGACGGTAGCTGTCTTCCAGGATTGCCTGCACCAGCAGGCGGTTGTCGGGATTGTCCTCCACTACCGCGATCGTCTTCACGAGTTTGTCCTGGTTGCGTGTAGCACTTGGGGGAGCCACTCCAGGTAGCGAGCGAACTCCCCTTCGAGGTCCTGCACGAGCCCGGGCAGCGGGGCGATCTCCCCCGCCGCCGCTAGCATCTCCATCCGTTGGCAGAGCGCCAGCATCCGCAGCGCACCCAGCTGTCCGCAGCTGGATTTCAGCGCGTGGGCCGCCGCTTCCGCCTCGCGGGGGTCGCCGTCGAGGAGTGCCTGGCGGAAGATTGCGGTCCGTTTCGGCACCAGCTCGCGGAAGAGCCCCACCAGGTTGCGGACGAGTCCTTCGCCACCCCACTTTCGCAGCCGGGTGAACGCCTGTGGGTCACCGACCGGCGTTTCCGCGTCCGACCCGGTTGTCTCGACGTGCGCCGCTGTCGCTGTGGTCCCTGTATCTGTAGGCATGAAATGCAGGCTTCTGGTTGCGGAGGAGGATCCGGTCTGGCGCTGGAGAGCTCCTACGCCGCCGATCTGACGCCATCGCTGCATCCGGCCACCACTACCCGATCGCGGCCCTCGCGCTTGGCCCGGTAGAGCGCGGCATCCGCTATTCGCAGGAGCAGGTCGGCGTCGCACGGTTCGCCCGGGTGCCAGACGGCCACGCCCAGGCTGGCAGTCACTCGGATCCCTTCCTCCGGTAGAGGAATGGGCTTGTCGCTCAGGCAGGCGCGGATCCGCTCGGCCACCGTCGCCGCATCTTCGTCGCTGCACTTCGGCACGAGCATCAGGAACTCCTCGCCGCCGTAGCGCCCGATCTGGTCGTACGGCCGCAGCGAATGCTGCAGCCGCACCGCGGCTTCCCTCAGCACCGCGTCTCCCGCGGGGTGCCCGTACGTGTCGTTGATCTGCTTGAAGTGGTCGAGGTCGGCCATCACCAGGGCCAGGGGTTCGCCCGCGCGCCGCGCCCGGTGCAGCTCGCAGTGGAACGCTTCCATCAACGCACGGCGGTTGGGGAGTCCCGTCAGCGCATCGCGCATCGCCTGCACGCGCATGGCTTCACGGGAAGCCAGCAGCTCCGCCTGCAGGACCACGATCCGCTCCGCGACCCGCAGGCGCGCCGAGAGCTGGTCCGGATCGAAGGGCTTGCTGAGGAAATCGTCGGCGCCGGCGGCCATCCCCTCCAGAAAGCTCTCCTTTCCCGTCATGCCGGTGAGCAGGATCAGGTAGGTATATTCGGGGCGGTCGACGGCGCGGATCCGTCTGCACAGCTCGAGGCCGTCCAGGTCCGGCATCTTCCAGTCTGAAATCACCAGGGAAAACCGCTGCTCCTGCCACGCCTGCCAGGCTTCCGAGCCCGCCTCCACGGCGAGGACCTCGTGACCGAGCGCTTCGAGCGTCGCCCCGAGAACGAGGCGTGATACGGCGTCGTCTTCCGCGATCAGAATTTCATCTTCCTCCCTTTGCTGTTTCGTCGTAGCGATGCTGGCCAAACCCGCTCAGGCCGCGTGCAGAGGCAGCAGTCGCTCCACGTGGCCGAGTAGATCGGCGGGAAAGATCGGCTTCGTCAGATAAGCGGTGAAGCCCAGCTTCTGCGCCCGTTCGTGATCCTCCTTCCGGTTGCAGCCGGTCACCGCAACCACCGGGATCTCCCTGGTTTCCGAGTCCGCGTGCAGGTGCTTGCACACGTCCCAACCGTTCAATCCCGGCAGGGCGAGATCCAGCAGGACGAGGGCGGGGTGCTTGGTGGCGGCGAGCTTGAGAGCCGTCCTGCCATCCGCGGCTTCGAGAACTCCGTATCCGAAGCGCTCGAGGGCTTTCCGATAAAGGGCGCTCAGCGCGTAGTCGTCCTCCACCACCAGCACCGTCCGGCCGTCCGCGCCGGCTGTCGTCGAAACAAGAGGTGAAGCGATCCCGTCCGGCATGAGCAACGCGCGGATCTGCTCCGCCATTTCGGCGGTGACTCCGAGCGTGTGAAGCGTCGCCAGCACCACGTTCTCGTCGAGCAGACGCCGGTGGAGCTCACCCTCGGCTTCCCGCATGAGAACCACCCGTTCCGTTGGCGGTTCGTCCGGGTAGATCGCGAGGAGGTCTCCCGGCTGGCCGCCGAGCCGGTCCATGGGTTTGCGGACCTTGAGAAGAATCGATTTAGATGCGGTATCGGACATTCGTGGCTCCTGGATGGCGTGAGGGAAAGAGGAAAGGGGTCAGTCGACGGGCTGAGGCGGTCCAGCACCGCTGACGGTCGAGGCCGCCACGGGAAAAACGGCGCGTGAACGCGGCCGCACGACATCAGTGATCGGAAGCACCACCCGAAAGGAGCTACCCACGCCGCTCTCGCTTTCCACCTCGATGCGGCCGCCCTGCAGCTCCGTGAGAACGCGGCACTTCCAAAGTCCGACGTCGCTGCCGCGCGGAGAGCTGTCGGCCGGCTGCTCCACGCGTGATCGTCGCCACAGCGAGGCGAGCTGGTCCAGGGAGATCCCGCTCCCGGTGTCCCGGACGTACAGCTCGAGGGAATTTCGCTGCACGCGACCCGCCACCTCGACCGTCCCGCCGGCTGGAGTAAACCTGATCGCGTTGTGCACGAGGTGGTCGAGCACCTGTTTCGTCAGCTCGGCGTCGACAGTGACCGTGACCCCTCGTGTCCCGGCGGGCTCCACCAGCAGCTCCACGCTCCCGGCCTGCGCCTGAACAGCGGCCCGGGTCGCCACGCCTGCGAGCAGCTCCTGCAATACGACGGGCGCCGGTCGCGGGCGGATCTCTCCCGCCTCGGCGCGCACGATGGTGAAGAGATGCTCCAGGAGCGTCACCTGGCGTTGCGTGGCCTCCCGCACGATCAGGTTCATCTCCCGCAGCTCCTCGAGGTCCGGTACCGCTTCCCGCAGGCAGCTCTGGCTCATCTCGGTGGCGAACCTGATGCTGGAAAGCGGCGAGCGGGCGTCGTGCGAGAGCACCGCAAGCAGGTCCTCCTGAAAGCCGATCAGGCGGACGAAAC
>JBPCJG010000158.1:0-4809 GCA_051005515.1 Longimicrobiaceae bacterium | reverse complement strand
CGCTCCACGCCCAGCGGAACTTCGACACCATCCAGGTGCGCGCGATGCCGGTCGCCAGCCACCTCTACATGCTGACCGGCGCGGGGGGGAACATCGGGCTTTCCGTCGGAAAGGACGGCGCTTTTCTAATCGACGACCAGTTCGCCCCGCTCACCGACAAGATCCGCGCCGCCGTAGCCGAGATCGCGAACGAGCCGATCCGCTTCGTCCTCAACACCCACTGGCATGGCGACCATACCGGCGGCAACGAGAACCTGGGCGAAGCAGGCGCGACGATCGTCGCGCACGACAACGTGCGCCGCCGGATGAGCGTGGAGCAGTTCATCCGCGGCGATACCGTCCCCGCCTCGCCCGAAGCGGCGCTCCCGGTGGTCACCTTCGACAGCGAGGTGACCTTTCACCTGAACGGCGACTCCGTGCGGGCTTTTCACATAGCGCCGGCGCACACCGACGGCGACGCCATCGTGCACTTTCCCGTCGCCAACGTCGTGCACATGGGAGACACCTACTTCGCCAGCGGCTACCCCTTCGTCGACCTGGCGAGCGGCGGCTCGGTGGACGGCGTGATCGCGGCCACGGAGCGCGTGCTCGGCATGACGAATGCCCGGACCCGGATCATCCCGGGGCACGGACCGCTCTCGGACCGCGCGGCGCTGCAAACCTATCACGACATGTTGGTGGCGATCCGCAACCGCATCCGCACCGCGCGGGCCGCGGGGCAGACGCTGGAGCAGGTGAAGGCGGCTCGACCGACGGCGGAGTTCGACGCGAAGTGGGGCGGCGGCTTCATCGACGCCGACACCTTCGTCGAGACCGTCTACCGTAGCATCGGCGGGAGCTGAACTCCTTCCTCGCAAGCCGAAGCAACCTACGGGTGCAGATCCTTTGCCGCGATTCCGAGGTATAGTGATCGGACGCCCGAGCTACGCTCTGCCATGACCAGACGATTCTGCTCCCGCTGCGGCAGCCGCCTGCCCGGCCACGCCCCGTCGTGTCCCCGCGTCCCCGAAGCCACCGCGGCGTCGTCGGCCACGACCTCCGCCGGCGCGGTTCCCGGCGAACCGGCGGCAGATCAGGTCGATCCGCTGGCAAACGACCGAGAGCTCCAGCTCATCCGCGAGCGTCTGCTCGAAGAGCGGACACGCATGAAAGAAGTCGTCCATCCCATCAGCCCCGCGAAGAACCGCCGCTACGCACGTGCCGGCGTCCCCGTACTGGCGGCAGCCGTGATCGCCATCGTGCTGTTCTGGGGCCCCTGGAAAAGCGTATCGAATCCCCTCGCGGGCGCGGCCGAGCGGACCACCGCCGACGTTCCGGAGGTCGCGGGGGTGCGCGACGTCAGGATCGCCGATGAAATGCAGTCCGGAGCCTCTGGCGCAGGGGCGCTTCCGGCCCCCGGCTCGCCCGCAGGCGAGGGAGCGCCGGAGGCGGAGCTGTCCGCCGCGCCTGACCCGCGCGTGGGGTCCATGGCCGCGGCGCGGGGTGAGATCCGCGCCGCGATCGAATCGTACGCACGGGTGCTCGAGTCGCGCGATGTTCGTCAGCTCCGCAGAGTCTATCCGGAGCTCAGCCGAGCGGACGAGAGGGCGTGGCGGGAGTTCTTCGCCTCGGTCGGCGACCTGGACGTGGCGCTGAACGTCGAGACGTTGGACGTGCTGGACGTCGCGAGTTCAACAGCGGTGGTGCGCGTCAGCGGCACCTACACCTTTCTCAACCGTACCACGGGCCGGGACGAAAGCTCTCCGGTGGAGTTCGAGGCGACCCTTAGAAAGCGGGGCGACGGCTGGCTCTTCAGCTCGATCCGCTGAATCCCGTTACCTCCCTGTCAACCCTGCCCACGCGATCGCCGAAAGGTCTCGCGCCACCGCTATGCTCGTGCTGTCTTCGGATATGCCCCGGGTGAGGACCACCAGAACGTACGGGGCGCGGCACGGCGGGTAGACGATGGCCGCGTCGTGCGCGATGCCGCTGATCCAGCCGGTCTTGTTGGCCACACGAATGCCGGCGGGGAGGCCCGCAGGAATCCTGTCGCGGAACTCCTGCTCCTGCAGGACGGCGGTGATCCGACGGCAGTCGCTCGCTGTGAGCGGCTCCAGCGCGGGGATCGGTTCGCTCCGTTCGCACCGTGCCAGAGCGGCGAAGACGCGCGCGAGAGCTCGCGCGGTGGTGGTGTTGTTCATTCCCCGCTCGTAGGCGGGGATGTCCTCCACTCCACGCAGTACGACGGTTTCCGCCGCGCCGAGTTCCCGCATGGTGCGGCGGACGGAGGCGGCGTCGACCTCTTCGATGAGGAGGTTGGTGGCCAGGTTCGACGAGCGCGCGATCATGCGCCGCGCCAGCTCCATCCTGGAGAGCCGCCGCCCGATGAGCCGGTATAGCTCGTGCTCGCTGTCGTCTTCCTCGCTGAGCGCGTAGCGGCTACCGTCGGCGATGCTGGTGAACTCGTTCCGCACCCGCACCGAATCTGCGAGAGCGAAGCGGCCTTCCGCCGCCTGCCGGAAGAGCTCCAGCAGGACCGGGACCTTCATGGTGCTGGCCGCGTGCATCACCACGTCGTCGGCGATGCCGATAGCCGCGCCGCTCTCCAGGTCGACCAGCGTCACGGACACCTCGCCGGGCGCCGAACGCGCCCGCTCGAACAGCCGCCGGCGCAGGTCGTGGATGGCTGCCTCTCCTTGCGGGCCCTGCACGGCGGCGTCAGCGCGTTGCGGCAAGCTGGCGGGAGGCTCGTCGCCCGTCGTCGCGGCAGGCAGGCAGGCAGCGACCGCAGCGATCAGGAGGGGAAGGAGGACGCGCATGGCGGCGAGGACGGGTGAACAAGAGCAAACGGCCACCCCATGATTGCGAGGTGGCCGAAAGGTACCGGAATGCGCCCGACAGGATTCGAACCTGTGACCTCGTGCTCCGGAGGCACGCGCTCTATCCAACTGAGCTACGGGCGCCTGGTCCTGCTTGTCTGCCCTGGCGGGAGGCGGAATAAGCCGAGTTCTGTCTCCGCCGGAGCGGAGGAGGATCATTTCTCTGGGACCGCCGTTGCCGGACGGCCTCGTGCAGCCTACCCGGGACTGGTAGCGGGGCGGGCCGCCCCTCGTCCCCTATTTGGCCTTGCTCCGGGTGGGGTTTGCCGTGCCGCGGCTGTCACCAGCCGCGCGGTGCGCTCTTACCGCGCCGTTTCACCCTTGCCTGTGCCCTTCGCTCACGCTCCGGGCCATCGGCGGTCTGCTTTCTGTTGCACTTTCCGTCGCCTCTCGACGCCCGGGAGTTACCCGGCACCCTGCCCTGCGGAGCTCGGACTTTCCTCGACGCGCCAGGCGCGCCGCGATCCTCACTCGCCTCCCACCATGCCCAGGAGAGGACTCGAACCTCCACGCCCGTTAAGGCACCAGATCCTTAGTCTGGCCTGTCTACCAGTTTCAGCACCTGGGCTCGGCTCCTGCCCATCCACTTCCTTGCAGAGTGCTCCCGAGAGGACTCGAACCTCCACGGGCTATGCGCCCACTAGATCCTGAATCTAGCGCGTCTACCAATTCCGCCACAGGAGCAATCCCGCGCGTCGTCGGCGAGCCGACGTACGACGGCGGCGCGAGCGGTTCGGCTCACGCCGCCGGTGCGCCCCACGCGGGAGGCGCCCTCTCCATCTTCCACTCAGGTGCGCCCGGAGAGATTCGAACTCCCGGCCTTCTGATCCGTAGTCAGACGCTCTATCCAGCTGAGCTACGGGCGCGAAATACACCGATTCCCGCAGTGCATCCGGTAGGAATCGAACCTACAACCTTGGGATTAAGAGTCCCCTGCTCTGCCAATTGAGCTACGGATGCCCGATTCCAACGGAACCGGAAAGTTACAGGAGGCCGGGGAGCGTGTCAACCCACCCCGGAGGGGAAATTTCAGGCGACGGAACGCCGAATTGCGGTCGTCAAAAGGCAGCAATGCCGGTGATGTCCTGCCCGAGGATGAGGCCGTGGATGTCGTGCGTCCCCTCGTACGTGTACACGGACTCCAGGTTCGCCATGTGGCGCATCGCCGCGTACTCCACCAGGATTCCGTTGCCGCCGAGGATGCGCCTCGCCTCGCGCGCGATGTCTGCGGCCATGTCCACGTTGTTTCGCTTCGCGAGCGAAACCTGCTGCGGACGCAGCTTGCCGGCATCCTTGAGGCGACCGAGCTGCAGGCAGAGGAGCTGCGCCTTGGTGATCTCGGTGAGCATGTCGGCGAGGCGGATCTGCTGGATCTGCTTGCCGGCGATGGGCTGGTCGAACATCACCCTTTCCTTGGCGTACTCCAGCGCCTCCTCGTAGCAGGCCAGGGCCGCCCCGGTGGCGCCCCACGCGATCCCGTAGCGGGCTTGGTTCAGGCACATCAGCGGGCTCTTCAGTCCCCCCGACTCCGGGAGCAGCGCCGACTCCGGTACCCGCACCTCCTGCAGCGCCAGCTCCGAGGTGTCCGATGCCAGCAGCGACAGCTTGCCCTTCTGGTCGCGCGCGGTAAAGCCGGGGGTGTCGGTCGGGACGACGAAACCGCGGATGGAAGCCACGTCGTCCACGTCTCCCGTCTTCGCCCAGACGATGGCGATGTCCGCGATGGAGCCGTTGGTGATCCACATCTTGGCACCGTCGATGATCCAGTCGTCGCCGTCACGGCGGGCCCGTGTGATCATGCCGGCCGGGTTCGAGCCGAAATCGGGCTCGGTGAGGCCGAAGCACCCGATCGTCTCCCCCCGCGCCATGGGCGGCAGGTACTGGCGCTTCTGCTCCTCGGAGCCGAAGGCGTAGATCGGATACATGCAGAGCGCCCCCTGCACCGAAGCGA
>JBPCJG010000157.1:0-3829 GCA_051005515.1 Longimicrobiaceae bacterium | reverse complement strand
TCGTCGCCGGCACCGACATGGACTTCCGCGGCGAGCCGTTCGGGCCGATCGGCAGGATCCTCGCGATCGCCGAATCCGTCGACAAGCTGCACGCCATCTGCGTCCGCTGCGGCGACGCGGCTACCCGTAACCAGCGTCTGGTGGACGGCGAGCCGGCACCCGCCGAAGCGCCGACCATCCAGGTGGGTGGCGCGGAGCGCTACGAGGCGCGCTGCCGCCGCTGCCACCAGGTGCCGCGGGTCGGCCGTGAGCAGACCTCGCTGCTGGGCGCCATCGACGCCGAGTCGGCGGACGCGCGGGTGCTGACGCTGGAGCGCCTGCGCGCTCAATCTTCGTAGGCGCGCCGCTCCTCCGCCGCGACGATCCGCGCCAGCGCGTCTCCCCAGCCGACGCTCTCGCTCATCGCGAGCGTCTCCGCTTCGATCCAGATGCGACGGGTGAGCAGGGGGATCAGCATGGCGGAAAGCTCCTCGCGCGTCGCGCGCAGCTCGGCGGCGCGGGTGGCGAGGGGGAGCAGTTCCGGCGGGATGTCCCGGTCCGGAGCGAGGTAGGCCGCGCCTCCGGTTGCGGGAATCCGGCCGTCGTCTGGAGCGGGGTCGCTCAGCGGCCCGGCGCGGACGCGGCGCGGCTCGAACGCGATCCGGAGCGCCAGCGTGCCGGGCGTGAAGGGCTGCCACCAATCGAGCAGCCCCCCGCGCAGCTCCTCCAGCAGCGCCTCGACCGCGGCGCGGGTGCTGCCCGGGCGCGTCGGCCCGATCCGCCCCCGCTCGAGCACGAGCAGCAGCTCGGCGCCAGGTTCCTCGTGGGCCCACATCTCGATCCAGCGGAGAGCGCGCTCGCGCCCCGTGCGCGGACCCTCCGCCTGCAGGTCGAGCCGCCGCTGCGGAGGGTAGCGTCGTGCTTCGTACTCCCGGGATAGATCTCGCAGGCCGGCCACGGCGACCCCATTCGCCAGATCGGTGCCACACTTCGAGCCGCGGGAACGTGGCTTGCGCTGAGCAATCCGTAGCCCGCGACGCGGTTCACGATCCCGAAGCAGAGGAAACCATCATGAGAGGATACGACCCCGACTATGATCGCTTTTTCCCCCAGCGCGGCCTCGACCGCGACACGCGCCCTCCGGGCGTCGCGCGTTACCCCGGCGATCCGGAATATCGGCGCCGTTCCTCCGGCCGGGTGCCCCGGGTGACCGCACGCTACAACCTCGACTACGTGGTGCCGGGTCGAGAAGCCGAGTACGAGCGGAACTACGCCCCCTACGGCGAGAGCCGCCGGGTCCCGACCGTCGAACCCGACGCATACGTGAAGCGGTATCTCACCCGGGGCGGAACCGAAACGTACCGGGGCAGCGACCGGCCTTTCGGGTGGGAGCACGGGCGTGGCGGCTCACCCCGCGAGGGACACGGCTCCGAGCGCCCGCGGGTGGGCGGCTACCGCCGCGGCTACCGGGGAGGATCCGGCGGCATCGAGACCGGCGAGGGCGGGGCGGACCGCGAGCGGGGCTACGACCGCGGGTACAGAGCACGGCCGCGGTACGACGCGGGGTACCGGAGCCGCTGACGGGGGCTGGGTACCGCGCGGAGATCAGCGTCGAGACGCTGGAAACGATCGAGGGTTCGCTACTTCGGCGCGCCCTGGCCCTGGTGCTGGAGTGGGCTGCGTTGCATCGTAGGGAATTGCTGGCGAACTGAGCCAGTGCACGGCGAGGTGAGCCGCTTTCCCCGATAGAACCATTGGATTGACAATACCATGATCCGAGTATGTTCCGCGATCCCGCTCGACGGCTACCGCCTCCGAGTTGAATTCAGTGACGGCAGCGAACGTACACTGGATGTCGAACGCTATCTGCGCGGTCCGATATTCGAAGCTATTCGCCGCGCCCGGGCGATTTTTGAAGCAGTGTCGGTGGATCCCGAGCTTGGCGTCGTCACCTGGCCTAACGGCGCCGACATCGATTCCGAGGTGCTGTACGGCCGCTTCCAGCCCGCGTGGGCGGAGGAAACCGCGCCTACACGTCCAGCGTAGCGTAGCGGGCGTTCTCCTCGATGAAGCGGCGGCGCGGATCGACGTCCTCTCCCATCAGCGTGGTGAAGATGCTGTCGGCTTCCACGGCGTCTTCCAGCGTCACCCGCAGCAGCGTCCGCGTCGCCGGATCCATGGTGGTATCGAAGAGCTGATCGGCATTCATCTCGCCCAGCCCCTTATAGCGCTGCACGTGGATCCCCTTGGCGGCTTCCTTGCCGTCTTTGCCGTCTTTGAAGCGCGCCAGGATCTCGTCTCGCTCCTCGTCGGAGTAGGCGTACTGCTCCTGCTTCCCCTTGCGGATCTGATAGAGCGGCGGCTGTGCGATGTAGATCATCCCCTCCTCCACCAGCTCGCGCATCTGGCGGAAGAAGAAGGTGAGCAGGAGGGTGCGGATGTGGCTCCCGTCCACGTCAGCGTCGGCGAGCAGGATCACCCGCCCGTAGCGGATCTTGGTCTCGTCGAACTCCTCGCCCACCCCGGCACCGATCGCCCCGATCAGGGCCTGGATCTCGGTGTTCTTGAGCATCCGGTCGATACGGGCCCGCTCGACGTTGAGGATCTTTCCCCGGATCGGCAGGATGGCCTGGTTCTGCGGGTTGCGGGCCCGGATGGCGGAGCCGCCGGCCGAGTCGCCTTCCACGATGAACAGCTCGGCCTGTTTGGGGTCACGGGTGGAGCAGTCGGTGAGCTTGCCCGGCATGCCCGCGCCTTCCAGCGCCGACTTGCGGCGGATGAGGTCCCGGGCGTTGCGAGCGGCCAAGCGGCCCCGGGCCGCCTGCAGGCTCTTCTGCACGATCTGGCGGGCCTCGCTCGGATGTTCCTCCAGCCATTCGGCCAGCTTCTCGTTAGTGGCCCGCTCCACGAGAGAACGCATCGAGACGTTGCCGAGCTTGGACTTGGTTTGGCCCTCGAACTGCGGGTCCTGGAGCCGGACGGCCAGAATGGCGGTGAGCCCCTCGCGGATGTCCTCGCCCAGCAGGTTGTCCTCCTTCTCCTTGAGAAGGTTCTTTGCCCGGGAGTAGCGGTTCACCACGTTGGTGAGTGACTTCTTGAGCCCCTCTTCGTGCATTCCGCCCTCGCCTGTGGCGATGCCGTTGGCGAAACTGTGGATCCCCTCGTGGAAGCCGGTGTTCCACTGGAGGGCCAACTCCACCTCCTGCGCGTCCTCGGCCTGCTGGAAATAGCAGACCTTCTTGAACAACGCCTCCTTGGAGGCGTTGAGGTGGCGGACGAAGTCGATGATGCCCCCGTTGTAGCGGTAGGTGATCTCCTGCTCGTGTCCGGGGCGCTGATCCTCAAAGCGGATTTCGAGGCCCCGGTTGAGAAAGGCCATCATCTGCAGGCGCTCCAGGACCGTCTGCGCCCGGAACTCCACCTCCTCGAAGATGGTGGCATCGGGCCAGAACTCCACCGTGGTGCCGGTGCGACCCCGCGGGGCGGTGCCAACAATTTCCAACGAGCCCTGCGGTTTGCCGCCCTTGGCGAACTCCATGCGGTGGCGGCTGCCGTTGCGGTCGACCTCGACGACCAGACGACTCGACAAGGCGTTGACCACCGACACACCAACGCCGTGAAGTCCCCCCGAGACCTTGTAACCAGCGCCGCCGAATTTCCCCCCTGCGTGCAGGACGGTGAGAGCGATTTCGACGCCCGACTTTTTCTTGAATCGCGGGTGGGGGTCCACCGGGATGCCACGGCCGTCGTCGGTGACTCGGCAACCGCCGTCGGCTAGGAGGGTGACGTCGATGCGGGTGCAATGACCGGCCATGGCCTCGTCCACGGAGTTGTCCACGACCTCCCAGAT
>JBPCJG010000156.1:0-2991 GCA_051005515.1 Longimicrobiaceae bacterium | reverse complement strand
GAGTGTTCGGCGTGGAGCGAAGGGATCCGAGACGCACGCTCCGTGCGCGAACGGTGGAACGCCCCGTGCAGCCCCGTTGGCGTATTCCCCCGTATCCCGACACCGGCACCGGATGACCGCCTCACTGCAGAACGAAACCACCACGCTCCGCGATGGCGTCCGCATCCCCCGCCTCGGCTTCGGCACCTTTCAGATGGACGGCGACGAGGTCGAGCGCGCTGTCGGCTGGGCCCTCGAGCTCGGCTACCGGCTGATCGACACCGCGTCCGCGTACGGCAACGAGCGGGAGGTCGGGCGCGCGATCCGGGGGAGCGAAGTGCCGCGAGAAGAGGTCTTCCTCACCAGCAAGGTGTGGAACTCCGATCAAGGATACGACTCCGCCCTGCGCGCCTTCGATGCCTCGCTGGAGCGGTTGGGGACGGAGTATCTGGACCTCTACCTGATCCACTGGCCGGTGGAGGGGCGCTTCGTCGAGACGTGGCGGGCGCTGGAGCGGCTGCTCGGCGAGGAGCGGGTGCGCGCGATCGGCGTCAGCAACTTCCTCATCCCGCACCTGCGCGAGCTGCTGGACGCGGCGGAGACGGTCCCCGCGGTGAACCAGATCGAGCACCACCCGCGCCTGCGGCAGCCGGAGCTGCTCGGCTTCTGTCGCGAGCACGGCATCCAGCCGGAAGCGTGGAGCCCGCTGATGAAGGGCGACGTGACGGAGCTCGGCGAAGCGGTCGAGATCGGCGAGCGGCATGGCATGACTGCCGCGCAGACCGTGCTGCGCTGGGAGCTGCAACACGACGTCATCCCCATCCCCAAGTCTTCGCACCGGCAACGCATCGCGGAGAACGCCGATGTCTTTGACTTCGAGCTGACGGCAGGTGAGATGGCCACGCTGGACGGGCTCGACCGCGGCGAGCGGATCGGCCCCGATCCCGCCGACTTCGACTTCTGAGGGAGGAACGCACCATGAACGATCCGGAAAAAACGATCCGCGACGATCGGGCAGAGGATCGGTACGAGATGGAGACGGCTGGCGGAACGGCAGTGCTCGGCTACGACCTCCAGGGGGACCGCATCGTCTTCACGCACACCGAGGTGCCTCCCGCGGACCGCAACCAGGGCCTCGGAGGACGGCTCGTCCGCTACGGGCTCGAAGACGCGCGGGAGCGGGAATTGAAGGTGGTGGCACAGTGCTCCTTCGTCGCGGAGTACATCGGCGAGCATCCGGAGTACCGGGGGCTGCTGGCGCAGAGCTGAGCGGTCCGGAGGCGGCGCGGGTGAGCGTGGCGCTGGCGCTGCTCAGCACGCTGCCTTCTATGCGAAAGTCTCCACCCACGGATTGATACCCAAAATCCACAGGTAGAAAAGCGAGCCAATCCAGCCGTGCGCGACACCAAGTGGCCAGAGGTTGCGATAGCGAAGGTAGAGCGGACGTACAGAGCGGCGAGGCCGGTCGTGCCAACGGCACGGAAACCCCAGCGCCGGAGCACTGCGGGCCGACGGCGCGCGTGCCAGAGAACGAACGCCAGCCAGAAGGCGCAGGCGAAGACGATGTAAAAAGGGGCTGCGGCCGTATCCCTGAGGAAAATGTGAAGCCCAGCAGTAACAGCGGCGGCTCCCAGAGCGAGGTAGTCCGGGGGATCGTTGCCTCGCTTGTCGAAGGTCATCGCGTTTACAGGAACCGGGGGGCGCGGTGATGATCCTCCGCGGGGGGGGTGCTCACGTCTTCCATATGTGCCGCGAAGCAGGGATCAGATCACGCGACTGATGCCGACCACCGCGTCGAAATCCGCATCGAAGCTCATCAGCCTGTGGATCTCCCGGCGCTCCATCACCGCGACGTGCAGGGCGTCTCGCGCCGACAAGCCGGGAGCTCCATCCACCACTCTCTTGGCGTCTTCGACGTCCCCTCGTTCTATCGGAAATACCTCGTCCACGACTTTGAGGAGGGCATCGAATGCCGGTTGGATCGCATCCCGCCGCCGGATTCCGACGTAGCGGTGCAGAATTTCCTGCAGCACCTCCGCGCTCGTCACCAGCCGTTCACCTGCTGCAACCGCGCTCTCGAGCAGACGCCGAGCGTCCGCCTTGTGCGGGTGTGGCGCTCCTACGAGGTACATCGGAACGTTCGAGTCGATGAAGATCATGCGTCGCTCACTGTTGCTCTTCCAGATAGCCGCGCTCGATCTCCGTCAGCATCTGTCCGATATCCGCGGTCGGGAATTCGTGGCGGGCCGCGGCGCGGATCGCCTCGAGTTTCCGTCCTGCCTCGACCGTGGGTTCCGCACGCCGCGCCCGGCGCAGGGAGTTGCGCACCCACGCCGAGACGGTCGTACGGTGTCGCCGGGCGATCCGCTGGATCTCTTGATATTCTTCTTCTTCGAGAACTACCTGAAGGCGTTTACTCATATCCTGAGTATAATGTACTGTCTTCTGCGAACAAAGTCCCTGCGCCTGGGCACCCCGGCACATCCACTGCGCCGACAGTAAGACGCTGACTCTGATGCTGCTCCAGTTGACGCCTGCGCCGCCGCCGCGCGATAATGCGGCCGACCTCTCCTCTCACCGTAGGCTCCCATGCACCCCTTCTTCATGCACCGCTTCGAGGCGATCACCCTGCTCCTGCTGCGGGTGGTGGTCGGTTTCCTTTTTTCCCTGCACGGAGCGCAGAAATTGTTCGGCGCCTTCGAGGGAGACGTGGCGCCCATCGCTTCGCTGATGGGGGTCGCCGGGATCCTGGAGTTTTTTGGCGGCTTGATGATCCTGGTGGGACTCTTCACCCGCCCGGTGGCATTCCTGCTGGCAGGCGAGATGGCGGTGGCGTACTTCATGGCCCATTCACCGCAGGGCTTCTGGCCCATCGCCAACGGCGGTGAGAAGGCGGCCTTCTACGCCTTCGTGTTCCTTTATCTCTCTGCCCGCGGCCCCGGGAGGTGGAGCCTGGACGCGATGATGGGACGCGGGGAGGTGGTCCGCGACCCCGGCGACCCGGTGGTCGCG
>JBPCJG010000155.1:0-11868 GCA_051005515.1 Longimicrobiaceae bacterium | reverse complement strand
CAGCGCTGAGCGCGCCGCGTGGTAGCCGCACATACCATGAACGCCGCCGCCCGGCGGCGTGGAGGCGGAGCAGAGGAAGAGCCCCTCGACGGGAGTCCGGTAGGGGTCCAGCCGCACCGCGGGCCGGAAGAAGAGCTGCCCCAGCAGCGGGGCGCCGCCGTTCACGTCGCCGCCCACCAGGTTTCGGTCGCGCGCTTCCAGCTCTGCCGGTCCCATCACGTGCTTGGCGAGGATCAGGTCGCGGAAGCCGGGGGCGAAGCGCTCGACCTGTGCCTCGATCCGCTCCGTCATGTCCGCGGGGGAACCGTTGGGGACGTGGCAGTACGCCCACGCCGTGTGCTTTCCGGGCGGCGCGCGCCAGCCGTCGAAGAGGCTCGGCTGCGTGAGGAGCACGTACGGGCGCTCGGGGACCTTTCCGTCGAGCAGCCCCGCCTCGGAGGCGGCGATCTCTCTCAGCGTACCGCCCAGGTGGACCGTCGCCGCGCGGGCACACTCCGGATCTTTCCAGGGGATGGGCCCGTTGAGTGCCCAGTCTAGCTTGAAGACGCCGGCGCCGTAGCGGAAGCGTTCCAGCGCCCGGCGATAGCGGAGGGGGAGCCGATCGCCGGCGATACGCAGCACCTGGCGGGGGGTCAGGTCGAGCAGGGTGGCTCGCGAGGGAGGCAGCTCGCGCAGCAAATCGACCCGCTCGCCGAGGACGACGGCGCCTCCCAGCGAGCGGAGGTAGCTGACCAGCGCGGCGGCGAGGTTCCCCGCGCCGCCGCGCGGGAAGGGCCACCCCACCGCGTGTCCCGCCGCCGCCAGCACCAGTCCGATCGCTGCCGACGCGGGCGTGTCGAGCGGGACGCCGCCGTGCGCCGCGATGCCCGCGAGGAGCGCCCGCGCCTGCTCGCCGTCGAAGGCGCTCTCGGCGAGCCCCCGCGCCGAGCGGATCGCCCGCACTCCGAAGCGCGCTAGCAGGAGCGGGTGGCGCGGGATGCCGAGCGGGCCGAGGATGTCGGGCGCGAGCCGATCCCAGCCGTCCGCGAAGGGGCGCAGCAGATCGCTCCAGGCGGCGGCATCGGGACCGAGAGTCTCACCGGTCGCTGCGAACGAGCGTTCCAGAAGCGCCGGCGGCCCGTCGTCGAAGGGGTGCGCCAGGGCGGCGGAAGGGTGGACCCACTCCAGCCCGTGCTCCGCCAGCGGGAGCGTCCGCAGGAAGGGCGACCCCGCCGCCATGGGGTGCACTGCGGAGAAGTCGTCGTGGACGAAGCCCGGCAGCGTCAGCAGCGACGAGCGGGCGCCGCCGCCCGCTACGTCGTTGGCCTCGTAGACGACCACGGAGCGGCCGGCGCGGGCGAGCGTGATCGCCGCGGCCATGCCGTTCGGGCCCGCGCCGACGACGACGGCGTCGTAGGTCACGGGTGGCGTGGTCACAGTGGTCGAGTCGGCCTCATCCCCGCCGCGCCGCGCTCGGCACCAGAGCAATGTGTTCAACGGGACGCCGGCCGCGCCCCCTCACCCCGGCGCTGCGCGCCACCCCTCTCCCACGAGGGGAGAGGGGAACTCCGCTACTCAACCGGTCGCACTTCTCCCCCTCTCCCATTTTGGGAGAGGGGGCCGGGGGTGAGCCTCGCGCCATGCGCTGGCCCGTCCTTGATGCCGCTGTCACCCTGTCGGGTAGATCCGGTAGCGGTCCCGGATCGGCGCCCACGCCCGCAGCTCCTCTTCCCACCGTTCGTAGATCTCGCGCGGGTCGTCGCCGCGCTCGAAGGCCTGCCGTGCCCATCGGGATCCCAGCATCTGCGTGAAGCCGTCGTTGAGGATCCTGAACTCGCCTGGGTGGAGCCGCTGGATCTCGGAGAGGAGCACCAGGGCGGTCAGCACCGGCCGGTACGCGTCGCGGTCGGTGACGGTCAGCCGTATCGCGCGCATGGTCTCGCCGCGGAAGGGCACCCACGCGTTCGGGTCGGGACTGTCCGGAACCAGGCGGACGGTGTCCAGCCGCACCCCCGGCAGATCGTAGCGGCGGGCGGTGGCGAGCACCGCGGGAGCGTCCATCCAGGGCGCCCCGAGGTATGAAAACGGCGCGTCCGTGCCGCGGCCCACCGACAGGTTGGTCGCTTCGGCGAGCACCAGCCCTGAGTACTTGAGCGCGGCGTCGAGCGAGCGGATGTTCGGCGACGGGTTCACCCAGGGCAGCCCGGTCTCGTCGAACCACTCGTCCCCCCGCCACCCCGCCGCGGGGACCACGTGCAGGTCGGCGCCGATGTCGAATTCCCCGTTGAGGTAGCGGGCGACCTCTCCGACGGTCATCCCGTGGCGCAGCGGCACCGGATAGTAGCCGGTGATCGGCTGGCCGACGTTCCGCATCTCCATCTCCATCAGCGGTCCGTCGGTCGCGGCGGTGATCGGGTTCGGCCGATCGAGCACGACGAAGGGGATGCCCTCCGCCGCAGCGGCCTCCATCGCCATCGCCATCGTCCACACAAAGGTGTACGGCCGCGCGCCGATGTCCTGCATGTCGAAGAGGAGGATGTCGATGCCGCGCAGCATCTCCGGAGTGGGGCGCTGCGTCTTGCCGTAGAGCGAAAAGACCGGCAGCCCCGTGGCCGCGTCGCGCCCGCTCTCGATCTTGGCGCCGCCCTCGATGCCGCCGCGCAGCCCGTGCTCCGGGCCGTACAGCGCCACCAGATCCACCTCGGGGGAGCGCGCGAGCAGGTCGATGCCGCTCTCGCCCGAGCGAGTCACCGCCGACTGGTTGGTGAGCAGGCCCACCCGCTTGCCCCGCACCAGCGCCAGCGAGTCGCGGAGCAGCACCTCGAGCCCCGGGAGTACTTCCGCCTGGCCCGGCGTCGGCACCTCCGCCACAGCCGCAGTTTCGGAAGCGGTGTCGGCGCGCGGCGGCGGCGTCTGGCAGGCAAAGGCGGCGCAGACGGTGGCGAGCGCGGCGATCAGCAGGGTGCGGGACGAGAGCATGGCGTCGGGATGCGGCGTGGGGTGGCGTCGGGACCGGATCTCGGAATATCTTGGGCTGCGACTGCTACCCCCGTTCGCGCGAAATGGACCCCCTCCGGTGACCAAGCGCAAGCATCCCCGCACATCCGTGGCTGAGACCTTTCGGCCGGGGGAGTCGGCAGACGTGGACGAAGCCGCCCGGATCATGACCCACAGCTTCCCGGGTGCGACGCGCGGATTCGACTGGTGGCGCGAGGGGCTGACGGAGGGGCCGCACAGCGGCATCGAGAGTCTCTGGGTCGGAGAAGAGGATGGGCGCATCGTGGCCGTCTGTCAGCTCCACCCCATGCGGCAGTGGATCGGCGGTCGGGAAATCCCGCTGATGGGCCTCGGCTCGGTGGCGATCGCGCCGACGCACCGCCGGCGCGGGCTGGGCAAGCGGCTGGTGGCCGCGGGGATGGCGCACGCGAGGGAGCGCGGCGAGATGGCCTCGGCGCTCTATCCCTTCCGCGTCGGCTTTTACGCGCGGCTCGGCTACGGCCTGGCGGGCGAGGCGTTGCAGTACCGCTTCGCGCCGGACGTGCTCGTCGCGGATCCTCCGAAGGCGGGTCTCCACCTCGTCCAGGGCGACGACGATTTTGCTGAACTGCGGAAGGTGTACGCCGCCTGGGCGCGGCGCCAGACGGGGCAGCTCGTTCGCACGGAGCGGAGCTGGAGGGGTGCGTGGGGCGGGGAAGACCGCGCCGCTGTGATCTGCCGCGGTGCGGACGGCGAGCCGGAGGGGTACGCGATCGTCCGCTACCGCACCGACCTGCCGCCGGGTGAGCGCTTCCTGGAGGTGGAGGAGCGGGCCTGGTTGACGGACGCGGCGCAGCGGGCGATCTACGGCTGGCTGGCTACGCTCGGCGATCAGTGGCGCGAGATCGTCTACCGGGCGCACGCGGAGGAGGGGTTCGGCGATCGTCTCGAGGAGCCGCGGCTGCCGTCTGGCAGCGCCCCCGGGTGGGGGCTCTGGTACGCGTCCGCGACGCTGCTGCGCGGACCGATGTTCCGGCTGCTCGACGTGGCGAAGGCGCTGCGGATGAGGAGCGTCGCCGGGGATGGGGAACTTCGCCTGCTGCTGCGGGTTGACGACCCGCAGATCGCGGAGAACCGCGGCCCCTGGCTCATGGAGCTGCGCGACGAGGAGATCCGCGTCGAACCGCACGGGGGCGGCACCGCCGACGCGGAGCTGGAGATGGGGATCGGCACCCTTTCGCGGATCTACGTCGGAGCGCTCACGCCCACCGAAGCTGTCACCGCCGGCACCGCTCGTGTCGATCGGCAGCAAGTGGTCGAGCGGCTCGACAGCGCCTTCGCCGTGCCGCGGCCGTGGACGTTCGACAGATTCTGATGGCTTATCACCGCTCGACCGATATGCTCCCCCATCCGCCCGCACTCCGCCGCATCGGTTCCGTCCTGGTTCGTCCGACTGCGCTCGCCGCGCTCCTCTCCCTCGCCGCCTGCGGCGGCGACCGCGCGTCGCCAGCGGGCGACGCCGCAGGAAGCGGCGACTACAACACCATCGGCGGCGGGCCGCCGGGGGGGACGCTGGTGGTGCTGGCGGACCGCGAGCCGGACGAGCTGAATCCGCTCACCTTCAACACCTACCCGGCGAACCAAGTAACGCACCTGCTCTTCCGCACCCTCGCCTGGCGCGACAGCACCCTGAGCGGGTACCAGCCCGACCTCGCCCGCTCCTGGGAGCTGTCTCCCGATTCGGCGGCGCTCGTCGTCCACCTCCGCGACGACATCCGCTGGCACGACGGCGTACCCGTCACGGCCGAGGATGTGGTCTGGTCGTTGGCGCGGCAGCAGGACCCCGACGTCGCCTCGCCGCGCCAGCCCGATATCGCCGCGGCCGGGGAAGCGACCGCGCTGGACTCGTTCACAGTCCGCGTCGAGCTGCAGAAGCGGGGACCGTACGCGGTGAACTCGATCCTCGAGCTGATGCCGGCGCCGAAGCACCTGCTCGACAGCGTCCCGCCGGAGCGGCTCCGCTTCACCGACTTCGGGCGCCACCCCGTGGGCAACGGGAAGTACCGTTTCGTGAGTTGGAACGCCGGGCAGACGCTGACCGTGGAGGTCGATACCGCGGCGCCGGGGCCGCGCCCCGCGATCGAACGCGTGGTCCACCGCTTCGTCCCCGACGTCAACGCCGCGATCACCGAGCTGCTCGCGGGGCAGGGCGACGTGCTCATCAAGGTTCCCACCGACCAGCGGGAGCGCATCGCGGCCACGCCGAACGTCGAACTCTACACGGCCGCGCAGGTGCGGCCTGCGTGGATCGCCTGGAACACGCAGCGTCCTCCCGTAGACGACGCCCGGGTGCGCCGCGCGCTGTTGATGGGGATCGATCGCGCGGCGCTGGTCGAAGGGCTGCTGGGCGAGCAGGGACAGCCGGCGTACTCGCCCATCCCGACCCGGCTGCGCGAGCATTCGGCAGACATTCGTCCGATCCCCTACGACACCGCCGCGGCGAAGCGGCTGCTCGACGCGGCTGGCTGGCGCGACAGCGACGGCGACGGGATTCGCGACCGACGGGGCAAGCCGCTGCGTGTCGTGGTCGAGTACAGCACGACGGACCCCGTCCGGCAGGACATGCTGATCGCGATCCAGGCGATGCTGCGCCGGATCGGCGTCGATCTGGTGCCGCGCGCCTTGGAAAGCACCACCTGGGTCGAACACCTGCGCGGCCGCGACTTCCAGGGGTCGTTCTGGGGGTGGGGGTGGGGGCCCGGAGTCGCTGGTCCCAACGCCGAGGCGGTATTCCACAGCCGCTCGATCCCGCCCGGCGGCCCCAACTTCGCGAGCTACCGGAATCCACGGGTGGACGCGCTGCTCGACTCGGTGCAGGTGGAAGGCGATACTGCCCGCGCCCGAGCCATGTGGCGCGGGATCGAGCAGCGGCTCATCGACGACGCAGTCTACGCTCCCATCTATCTGGATCCGGAGCTGTACGCAGTGAACGAGCGGGTGCAGAACGTCCGCTTCCGCAGCATCGAGTGGTGGGAAGACCTGCCATACTGGTACATTCCTCTCGACCAGCGGATGCCGCGCGACCGCGCGAGGTGAAGCGAGGGCAAACGGAAGGCTTGCGCGCTGGCGCAAAGCGGTTATTTTGCAAGAATACCAGCCGCTCAGCCGTCCCCCCCACGGCGCTCACGAGCCGGCACACAACTTGATTCTCTAGTTTCTCGCAGCCGATCGCATCTCCAGTCGGCCCTATCCCGCCTCGCGAAGTTCCGGGCAGGCAACCAGCTTCCATCATCAGATCATAGCCAAGCGCAGACGCACGGGCGGTTCGGCGCGTATGTCGTCCGAACAGTCCGCCAATCAGGAGCCCACCCAAGTCCGAGGCGTGCTCGAGGTTCTCGGCAGCGGCAGTGGCTTTCTCCGCTCCGCCGCGAACGGCTTCCAGGCCGCCGACGGCGACATCTTCGTCCCCCAGTCCCTGATCAGACGCTTCTCACTCCGCACCGGCGACGCCGTCGATGGGATGGCCGGTTCGGCCCCGCCGGGCCGCGGCAAGAGTCCGCCGCTGATCAGCCTCGAGACGATCAACGGGGACGACCCGGAGCTCGCGCACGGCCGGCCGGACTTCGGGTCGCTGCCCGCCAGCTACCCCGACGAGCGTTTGGTGCTCGAGGGGGCCGGGGTCAACGGCCGCAACGACCACACCAACCGCGTCATCGACCTCATCGCGCCGCTCGGCAAAGGGCAGCGGGCGCTGATCGTGGCTCCGGCCCGGGCCGGGAAGACGATCCTCCTGCAGTCGATCCTGATGGGGATCCACAAGAACTATCCGGAAGCCGTCCTGCTCGTCCTGCTCGTGGACGAGCGCCCGGAGGAAGTGACGGAGATGGAGATGCTCGGCGTCGGCGAGGTGATATCGTCCTCGTTCGACTGTCCGGCGGAGCGCCACGTAGCCGCCGCGGAGATGGTCCTCGAACACGCGCGGCGGCAGGTCGAGAGCGGCAAGGACGTGGTCATCGTGCTCGACTCCCTGACGCGTCTGGCGCGGGCCTACAACACCAGCGAGCGCGGGAGCGGAAAGTTGCTCAGTGGCGGCATCGATGCCTCTGCGCTGGAGAAGCCGAAGCGCTTCTTCGGATCGGCTCGCAAGGTCCGCGACGGAGGTGGTGGGAGTCTGACCATCATCGCCACCGCGCTGATCGACACCGGGAGTCGCGGCGACGAGGTGATCTTCGAGGAGTTCAAGGGGACCGGCAACTCCGAGATCGTGCTCGACCGGGACATCGCCGACCGGCGCATCTACCCCGCCATCAACGTAGACAGGAGCGCCACCCGGCGCGACGACCTGCTCCTGCCCGAGGGATCGGTAGACAAGGTGCACCAGCTTCGCCGTGCGCTGCACTCGCTGCCGGCGGAAGATGCCGTCCAGCTCCTGCTCAAGCAGATGGGCGACACCCGCTCGAACGAAGAACTACTTTCGAAGCTGCGCTGAAGCTGCGCGGCCGAAGACTCAGTCGGCCGCGGCTCCAGGCTTCAGGAGCTGCCCGTCCAGTACGCGGAGGAGCCGCTCGGAATCGAGCGGCTTGACGAGGTACTCCGTACATCCCGCCAGCAAGCACGCCTCCCGGTCCGTCTCCAGCGCCCGCCCGGTCAGCGCGACGATCGGCATGGTTTCGCGAGTGGCGGCGAGCTGCGTCGCGACCTCCAGCCCCGGCACGTCCGGGAGTCCGAGGTCGAGGAGCACCAGATCGGGAGGGTCGGACCTGGCGAGCCGCAGCGCCTCTCCCCCGCTTCCGGTATCCAGCACGCGGTAGCCGTGCTCCTCCAGCAGCAGCCGGAACGCTCCGCGGATGGCGGCGTTGTCCTCGACGAGCAGGATCGTGGCGAGCCCGCTGGAGGAGGCGTTCACCCGGCCGCCGGAGCGTCGCGGTGGTGGGTGGAGGGGAGGGTGAAGAGGAAACGCGCCCCGTCGCCGAGATCGCTTTCGACCCACATTCGCCCGCCGTGCAGCTGCACGAATTTGCGCGCGATGGCGAGTCCGAGTCCCGTGCCGTGATGGATCCTCGCCCGGGAGGCATCGACCTGGGCGAACTCCTGGAAGATCATCTCGTGGTGCTCGGGAGCGACGCCGATCCCCGTGTCGGCCACGCACACCTCGATCCATTCCTGGCCTGCGCGCCGCGCGCTGACGCTGATCTCTCCCTCTGCAGGGGTGAACTCCAGAGCGTTGCCGATCAAATTGCCGAGCACGTGGGCCACCTTGTCACGGTCGGCGTGCGCCAGCGGGATCTCCCCGTCGATGAAGTTGGAGTAGCGGATCCGCTTCTGCTCGAGCAGGGAGGCATTCATCCGGTGCACGTCCACCACGACATCGTCCACGGCGAAGTCCGAAAGGTGCAGCTCGATCGCCTGGCGGTTGGTTCGCGCGTAGGTGAGGATCTCCTCGATCATCGCGAGGAGCTGCCGGCAGGAGCCGATCATGGACTCCAGCGCGTCTTCCTGACGGCCGTTCACTTCCCCGAGCAAACCGTCGCGCAGGATCTCCCCGTAGGTCACCAGCGCAGTGAGCGGGGTGCGCAGCTCGTGCGAGACGTTGGTGAGGAACTGCGTCTTGGCGACGTCGAGGTTCCGCAGCTCCAGAACCTTGCGCTCGAGCTGCTCGATTCTTCGTTCCGGCGACGCTGCCGCGTCAGCGTCGGGCGATCCGCTCCCCCGGGAAGCGGGTAGCGCTCCCCCGAAGCCTTCGCGCGCGAGCAGCGAACGCAGGCGTTCCAGGTCGGCATCTCCCACCAGCTGCAGGCGGAGGTCGATCATGGAGAAGGGGGTAGGGTGGTCGCGGGATCGCGGCCCGCCAATATAGGTAGCTGCGGGGGTCGCCGGCAAGAAGACAATCGCTGCTGCGGTGGGGCCGATTTCCTCTCACGAAGCCCGGGTGACACTTCCCTCTGCCGGTGCGTCTAACCCGCCTCCGCGGTCGTGAGCTCTCCTTCCGCCTCCAGATCCTCGCTCAACAGCTGACGCCGGAGCAGCGCCGCGTAGACGCCACTCCGCTCCAGCAGCTCGAGATGGGTGCCACTTTCCACGATGCGGCCGTCCTCCAGGACCAGGATCCGGTCCGCCCCCATCACCGCGGTGGCGCGATGGCTCACGGTGACGCTGGTGCGCTCTCCCAGCACCCGATCGAGCGCCGCCAGGATCTCCCGCTCCGTGTGGGTGTCCACGGCAGAAAGCGCGTCGTCCAGCACGAGAATGACCGGATCGCGCGCCAGGGCGCGGGCGAGCGTCGCCCGCTGCTTCTGACCTCCCGACAGGTTGATGCCGCGCTCCCCGAGCCGCGTGTCGTAGCCGTGGGGGAAGCCGAGGATCGCGCTCTCGAGCTGTGCGATCCGCGCCGCCTCACGGATGCGCTCCTCGCTCCGCTCGAGATTCGCGTCGCGGAACCCCCAGGTGAGGTTTTCCCGCAGCGTCGTCGAGAACAGAAAGGGCTCCTGCGGGACGACGCCGATGGTCGCGCGGAGGCGCTCGAGCGGCCACTCATCGAGAGGGACGCCGTCGACGAGCACCTCGCCGGCGGTAGGATCGTAAACGCGGGTGAGGAGATGGACGAGCGTCGATTTCCCCGATCCCGTACCGCCGACCACGGCCAGCCGGGTGCCGGCGGGAATCCGGAAGGAGACGTCGCGCAGTACCTCGCGCTCGGTGCCGGGGTAGCGGAAGCTGACGTTGCGGAACTCGATGGCGCCGCGTGCCATCGGGGGGATGCGGGGATCGATGGGGTCGGCGATCGCCGGCTCCGCGTCCAGCACCTCGGCGACCCGCCCCATCGAGGCGGCGCCCCGCTGGAAGAGGTTGACCACCCACCCCAGCGAGATCATCGGCCAGGTCAGCATGGCCAGGTAGAGCCCGAAGGCGACGAAGTCGCCGACGGTGATGCGACCGGCGAGGATGTCGCGCCCTCCCAACCAGAGCACCAGCGCCATCGCGATGCCGCTGAACAGCGTCAGCGACGGGTAGAAGGCGCCGGAGGCGCGCGCCAGGTCGATGTTGCGGTCGGCGTACTCGCGCGACAGCTTGCGGAAGCGCTCCGTCTCCTCTGCTTCCTGCCCGTACGCCTTGACGATGCGGACGCCGGCGAGGTTTTCCTGCGCCCGGGCCGAAAGCGCTCCGAACCTTTCCTGGATCTGCTCGAAACGCTCGTGGATCACGCGCCCGAAGTAGAGCGTCAGCGGGGGGAGCACGAGCATCGGCGCCAGCCCCACCAGCGTCAGCCGTGGGTCGATCCACACCATCAGCGAGATGGCGAACACCCCGACCGCCGCGGTGTTGGCCAGGTACATGTAGGCGGGGCCGGCGACCATGCGAACGGCCTGGATGTCGTTGGTCGCGCGACTCATCACCTCGCCCGTGGGCATGCGGCCGAAAAAGGCAGCGTCCAGACGCAGCAGGTGCGAAAAGAAAGCGTTGCGCAGATCGTACTCCACCCGGCGGCTGACGCCGTTCAGGATCTCCCGCATCCCGTAGCGCGCGGCGCCCCCGAGCAGGGAGACGCCCACCGTCAGCAGCGCGTAACGGACGAGCAGGGCCGTACCGGCGTCGGGTCTGCCGATCGAGTCGATCCCCTGTTTCACGAAGTACGGGACCGCCAGCATCAGGGCGTTGGAGACCACCACCAGCAGCAGCCCCCAGGTGATGTGCCGCCGGTAGGGGCGCAGAAAGGGAAAGAGCGCGCGCAGCTGCTTCACAATGGTTGCGTCTTCCGTCCTGGCATGGCCGTTGCCGAATGCCTATCCCCGAAGGTCCGCGACCGGATCCGGTGCGCGGGGGAGGATAACCTGCAAAACCGCACTCCCACCAGGCTTTCACGCCCTTCAGGAAGGATTTCCATGAAACCCACCCGCCTTTCCGCCCTGCTCCTCCTGCTCTTGCCGGTGTCCACTATCGTGGCCGCCTGCGGCGGCGACGAGGACACCGACGCCCGCACGGCCCTGGAACGCGAGTCGCTCCAGCGCGACCTGGATCTGGCGCTCACCCCGGATTCCGCCGCCGACCCCGACTTCAGCGACGTCCCGGATACGGCCCTCGTGACCGCGCCGCCTCCGGTCGCCGAGGCGCGGCCGGAACCGCCGCCGCGGCGGGCGGAGCCCGCCCCTCGCCGCGCCGCGCCGGCGCCGCGCCGCGCCGAGCCCGCGCCGGAGCCGAGCCGCCCCGCCGAGCCGGTCGTGGTGACCAAGAGCGTCCCGGCCGGAACCTCGTTCGCGATCCGGCTGAACCAGGAAGTCAGCACCCGCGCCACCGAGGAAGGGACCACCTTTACGGCGACGCTTTCGGAGCCGCTGCGCGCCGATGACGGAAGCGTGCTGATCCCGGCTGGCGCCACCGTGCGCGGACGCGTCACCGAGTCGGAGGTGTCGGACAACGCCGGGGAAACGGCGCGCATCGCCATGGCGATCACCTCGATCTCTTCGGGCGGCGAGAGCTATCCGGTCTCGGGAACCGTCACCGACGTCCCCGTCCGCAAGGTTACCCGTGACAGCAAGACGACGCAGGCGGCCAAGGTGGGCGGCGGCGCCGTCGCCGGCGCCGTGCTCGGACGGGTGATCGGCAAGAGCACCAAATCCACCGTGGCGGGTGCCGCGATCGGCGCGGCCGCGGGAACCGCCGCTGCGATGGGGACCGGCAAGCTGGACGCCGTCGTGGACGCCGGTTCGACCGTCACCGTGCGGCTCGACGGCCCCGTGCGGGTGCAGACGACCTCGTAGTCGGATCGGAAAAGGGCGAGGCACCGCCTCGGCCCTACAGGGCCCGCGCTGCACCGCCGCACGCCAATCGGTTACGGGACCGGAGGGGGGGGGGGGAGGAGGAGGGGGGGGGGGTTTGCTTTTGAGGGGTGGGTTCGGGGGGGGGCGGACGCGGTGC
>JBPCJG010000154.1:0-6115 GCA_051005515.1 Longimicrobiaceae bacterium | reverse complement strand
GGTGGAGCTGAGCGTGCTGAGCACGCTACGCCCCGGGGCCGGTGGCACGGTGGTGGAGACTAGCGTCGGCGGTGTCGCCCGGCGTCCTGCGTCCGGATCCTCGTCGGAGTGCCGCAGCACCGGCGTGCTCGAAGGCAGGATCGCCACAGCCATCGGCGAGCGGGTGGGGAGCTGACGATGATGTACCGGCGGTGCGCGATGCTTACGGGACGGGGGCGAGCGAAAGATCGTGTTCGCCTTCCCCGCCCGACGCGATCCGCAACTCGACGGTCTCGCCCCGCTCGCCTCCGCGGCTGGCGACGAGCCGCAGTCCGGTATTGATGGGTAGGCCGCAGATCCGATACCTCCCGGTCCGGTCGGCGGTCGCCTCTACCTCCCTCTCGACCGCCTCTGGCTCGGCTCCCGCGGCTACGACGTATCGGCTCCACGAGACGGTGACCCGAGCTCCGGGAATTCCGCCGCCGCTGCCGCCGCGGACGGTTCCGACCAACACGCCGGAACCCCGGCGGGCATCCGCGTTCTGGCACTCCGCGGCGGCGGTGCTCGGCCCCGATCGGCGCTCGCCGCGTACGAGCCGCAGCGGCTGCATCGCGCCGGGTGTCACCTCGACGACTTCGCCTGCAAGCTGCGCGGCGAGCTGCGGGTGCTCGACCACGATCCGGTAGCTGCCGGGGCGCACTCCGCTCAAGCGGAATTGCCCATCGGCGTCGCTGGTATCGGCATGAGTAGTCCCGGCGAGGGACACCCTCGCGCCGGAGACGGGGAACGCCCCGGTGCTGTCCCAGACGACTCCGGTTACGGTTTCCGTCGGTGACGCGATCTCCCGTACCGCGCCGGCGATGACGACGTCCGCCACCTCGCCGCCCTCCTCCTTGATTCCGGCCAGGACGGTCTTTTCCCGCTCTTCGAGGAGGTCTGTCCGGGGGTTGCGGAAGCGTCCGCGTTGCATTTCGACGATCGGCATGCGGATCCACCAGCGGCGCACGATCCAGGTTCCGTTCGGCAGCCGATCGAACTCTACACGGCCGCCGAGGCGATCGGTGGGGACTTCCTGCGGCACGTCGCGGTAGCGGTAGTCGAGGAAGCGCAGCTCGGCGCTGACGGGATCGAGCCAGAGCACGCCTTCGATCTCGGGCTGGCGGCGTCCGGCCACCGGTTCGAACGCGAGACCTAACAAGCCCTTCTGATCGTCGGAGCCGGAAACCGCGCGAAAACAGTGTTCGTCCAGGAACGCTTCCGAGAGAAGGACTTCGGCGTCGGGGGCGTAGTAAAAGGTACCCTCGGGCTCGGTCTGAACGTATCCGCCAGCGGATAGTTTTTCGGCGGGAAGGCTCGCGAAGGGGAGCGTCGCCAGCTCCGTCTTCGAGCGCACTTGCTCGCTCCTGACTTCGCGGGCTCGAGAGTCGAGCTCCCGTTCGTGCAGGGTCACCGTATAGCGCAGGCGACCCCGGCGCTGCTCCCAGGCCGCCACGTCGAGCGCCTTGCGGGCCTCCGTCCAGAGCGCAGCCGTCGCGGCGCCGGCTTCGGGATTGGTCACGCAGCGCCGCTTTCCCTCCACCCGGAGTCCCTCCAGCGCGACAGGCGCATCGCGGACCGGCAGGCGGTGGTCGAGCGTCTGCCCGGCGGCGAGGCGCAGCGGCGGCGAGACCGCCGTAGCGTTGCCGATCCGCTCGGCGCGCAGCGTGTACACCCCCGCCGTGGGCGCGCGCAGCTCGAAGCGTCCGGACGGATCGCTGAGGGTTTCCGATGTACGCCTTCCTGCCTCGTCCAGCAGGACCACGAAGGCGCCCGCGATCGGCTGTCCGCTGGCGGCTTGCACGAGCTCGCCGCGCACCGTCTGGGCGGCCAGCGGCAGGGCGCATGCGAAAGCCGCGGCAGCGACGGCCATGTTGACGGCGCGCATGCGCGGGCTCATCGCTGCGGCGGCTGCGGGTCCCGGGGCTTCACCCGCGAGTCCAGATCAGTACCACACCGCAATCGGCGCCTCCCCGTCGGAACTGCCCCGGCACCTCCGACATGCGCCGGTAGATCTCGATCCCCTCGATCGAGTTCACCGGCACCTCGTTGGAGATGATGCCGTTCCAGGTGGGCTGGAATGAGATCCCATCGAGGAAATACAGCACCGGACAGTCGCCGATCGCCTCTCGCGCCGAGGTCATCGAGTCAGCGAACACGGTTGCGCCGACGGGGCGACCCACGTCGTCAGATTTCCTGCCGAAGTTCCTCCCCTCCATGCGCTTCTGGTTGATTTCACTCGTGGTGAGCTCGTTGCCCGTTCGCCCTTTCATGGTGAACCGCAACGGCCGGGTGCCTGCCATCTGCAGCTTCTCCCCTCCGGGTGTGGAGATCAGCCGTACGCCCGGAACACCGCGGAAGACATCGACGAAATGGGAGGGTTTGGTCCGCTCCAAGTCGGCGCGGGTGACGTAGAGCCCCTGGCCACGTTTGAGCCGGTCGTAGAAGCCTCCCCGCTGAGCCGTCGCCGAACGCCTGGCGGTGACGCGGAGCGGGTCCAGCGGCAGGGGGCTGGCGGTGAGCTCGACCGCGACGTCCAGGGTAGGTCCTACCGTCAGCGGGAGCTCGAAATCGCGGGGAAGGTAGCCGAGCAGGTGAATCTGGAAGTCCGTGCGCCCCGGCGGAAGGCCAGCTACGCGCACCGCGCCCGCCGCGTCGGTGACGCCGCGGAGCTTCCCTCCGACCAGCACCCGCGCGGCGGGAAGCGCCTCGCCGGTTCCCGCCGCGGTGACTACCAGCGCCACCTCGGTAGTCTGGGACGTTACGGCCGTTGGCGTTGCGGTCACGAGCCAGCCCAGCGCGATAAGCAAAGTCAGGCGAGGCATGAGACCTCCAGATTCGGGGACTGGTTTGGCGGCAGTCGCAGACGGCGGTTGGCGTCGACGCGCAGGCCGGGCTATGCTGGCGGAAGGTTGGCGCGCGGAAGCCGATCTACACCCCCATGTCTCCGGTACCATGAAAGGGAAAACAGAGTTCCTGGCATCGGTCCGGGAGGGCGACGCCGCGACGGTCGAGGAGCTGCTGCGCGCTGAGCCGTCGCTCGCCGGCGCCCGCGACGACGCGGGTGTTTCGGCGCTCCTGCTCGCGCTCTACCACGGCCACCCGGAGGTGGCGGCAACGCTCGCGGCAGGCGTCGAAGCGCTGGATGTCTGGGAGGCGGCCGCGCTGGGGGATACCGAACGACTGCACGCGCTCCTCCAGGACGATCCGGAGCTCGCCCGGGCGGAAGCGCCGGATGGCTTCTCCCCGCTGGGATTGGCCGCCTTCTTCGGCCGGCGCGAGGTCGTCGAAGTGCTGCTCGGCTCCGGCGCGGATCCCAACACGGCTTCGAACAATGCGATGCGGGTCACGCCGCTGCACAGCGCCGTCGCACACCGCGACGGGGAAGTCGCCGCGGCGGGCGCCGAAGCTTTGCTCGCGGCGGGCGCCGACCCCAACGTGCGGCAGCAGGGCGGCTGGACGCCGCTGCACCAGGCGGCGGCGCACGGCCGCACCGGCATCGTGGACGCGCTGCTCATCCATGGCGCCGAGCCGAACCCCGTCAGCGACGACGGCAGGACGCCCGCGCGGATGGCACGCGAAGGCGGCCACGGCGAAGCCGCAGAGCGGCTCCGGCGGGCGGGAGGCGGCGAGCTGGCGTAAGGAGCGTCCCCGCTCCGCTCACCTCCTCGCCGGCAGTCCCACCAGCAGGTTGAGATGGTCCGGGTCGCGCCGCAGCTCCAGCACCAGCTCCCGCGTCGCCCAGCCGAACAGCCACCATCCGGAAGCGAGCAGCAGCCACCCCGCCGCCGGCAGCGAAACCATCCGCCCGCCCCCCGTCCAGGCCAGCAGCAGCGACTCAGCGATCAGCAGGAGCCCCACCGTCGATTCGACACAGATCAGCATCCTTTGCCGCGTCTCACCGCCAGGGAAATCGCGGCGCCGGAGCAGGATCATCACGTCCCGCGCGAACCCTTGCAGCAGCAGCATCACCCCGGCGATCCTGAGCAGCTCACCGACGCTCAGGGCGCGCCCGCCCGGAAGCGCGAGCGCCGCGACCGCGGCGGCGGCGAGACCGCCGGCGCAGACGCCGATTTCCAGCTTGTCGTAAGGAGTGCGCACGAAGGCGTGAGGTGAGGGTCAGCGGGTTGGACGGCTTCCGTACAGGCACGGCTCGCGCCGATCCGTTCGCGCCGCCCCGCGTGCGGCTTCTCGCCCTTGATTCAGTCGGTGATCGCGTCCGCCGCCGCAGGAGCATGCCCCGCGCCAGCCGCCGGGCCGACCCTGGAGCGCGGCTGGCACGCGTCACGGGGTGTTCGTTTTCCGCAACGGGCATCCTGCGGCGCCGCCGTGCCGATCGCGAGAACCGTCTGGCGAACCGGCAGCAGCGGGCCAGCGCGTAACCGCTTGCGGCGCAATCGAGCGGCCGACGAGCTCACCCGACCGGATCCGGACTGGCATTTCCCTCTTCCCCCCGCCGAGCGTGGCGCGCCGTTGCTGCGTCCGCGCCTCGGCACCTCCGAGAACGGCAAACCCGTCGAAAGGCGGGGGACGCAAAGCCCCGAGGCTACCGCGGCAGAATCACTCCGCCGCCACGCCAGTCGAGCCGCCGAAGAGAAAGGATGCCCATGCACCCGATCCCGAACCGGCCCCAACCCGCAGGTTCCCATCCCCGCCCCACCCCGCACCGGCACCGCCGCCCTGGAATCGCAGCGGCGGTCGCCCTCCTGCTGCTCGGCAGCGCAGCGTCCGCAAGCGGTCAGCGCCCGCAGCAGCTCGCGCTGAACGTCGCCGTCGCTCCCCGCGCGCTCGGAACAGTCGCCCGGGGCACGGGCGGTTCGGCGCTCCTCATCCCCGTCGCAGGCGTGAGCGGGGAGATGCTCCGCGACAGCTACCGGGAGGGCCGCTCCGGCGGCCGCGTCCACCACGCCATCGACATCCCCGCTCCGCTGGGAACGCCGGTGGTCGCCGTCGCGGACGGCGAGGTGCTGCGCCTGCACTCCGGTGAGCGCGGCGGGCTTTCCCTCTACCTGCTCGACGCAGACGGGGCCACCCGCTACTACTACGCGCACCTCGACCATTACGCCGCGGATGTCCACGAGGGCGTGCCGGTGCGTCGCGGCGACGTCATCGGCTACGTGGGCGACACCGGCAACGCGCAGCCGGGGGATTACCACCTCCACTTCAGCATCGCGCTGCTCGACGACCCCCGCCGCTGGTGGGAGGGCGACAAGCTGAACCCGTATCCGCTGCTGCGCGGGCCGCTCGGGGACCGGTGAGCGCGGCGGGGGTAGGAGTGATCAGAGACTCCTACCCCACACCCAGACCGATGCAGGAGCAGAAAGCTGAAACCGTAGCGGTAACGATCTACAGCGACTACACCTGCCCCTGGTGCTATCTGGGGCTGGCACGCTTCGAAACGCTCCAGGAGGCGCTGGGGGAGCGGGTCGATCTACTCACCGAGTGGAAGCCGTTCGAGATCCACCCCGAGGTGCCGCCGGAGGGGATGCCGGTCTCCGCCCTCGGCTATCCGCCGGAGCAATGGGACGCGATGCAGGCGACCCTCCGCCGCGCCGCCGAGGCGGAGGGTCTGGAGCTGGGCAACCGGCCCAAAGTCTCCAACACGCATCGGGCGCTGGTGGCGAGCGCCTACGTGCAGGCGGCGGAGCCGGAGCATTTCGACGCCTTCCACCGCGCCCTCTTCCGGGTGTACTTCACGGAGGGGCGAGACCTCGGCGACCCCGCCGTGATCCGCGATGTCGCGGCCGGGAGCGGTGTGGATGTGGATGCGATGGAGACGGCGCTGGAGCAGGGCAGCTACGAGAGCGCCGTCAGCGAGACCGGCGCGGAGGCGCGGCGCCACGGCATCACCGGCACGCCCACTTTCGTCTTCGATGGCCGCTACGCGGCCGTCGGCGCACAGCCCGCGGAGGAGCTGCGCAGGGTGGTCGAGCGGGTGCTGAGCGAGAAGCCCGCGTGAACGTCCGCGAGCTCCTCCGCCGCGAGCCCGACGCAGCGGAGTACCGCGAGATCCGGGAGCTGTGGAAGGTGCACTCGATCGCCGCAAGGTGCACTCGATCGCCGAAGACGCCCGCGACATTGTCGGGCTGCTCGCGACGCT
>JBPCJG010000153.1:0-5877 GCA_051005515.1 Longimicrobiaceae bacterium | reverse complement strand
GTGGCAGAGCTGGCCCCGGTGATGGAGGTGCTGGAAGGGGTGGAGGAGCTCGTACGCGAGCTGCTCGCCGGCGGCCGCGCCGCGGCAGACGCCGAGCAGGAGCGGCTGGAAGCCGCCCGCGAAGCGTTGCGGAAGCTGCGCGGCTCCGCCGAGCCCGTGTCCATCGCGCAGCTCGAGCTGCGCGGCGCGGCCGCACTGCGGGCAGCGCTGCGGCTGCGCCCCGGTCTGGACGCGCTGGCCGCTGAGAGCCCCAAACTCGGACCGGCCCTTCGCGAACTCTGGGATCTGCTCGAATTGGCGCAGCGGGAAGAGCTTTGACGGGATGAGATTCTCCTGGCGCGCGGCGCTGGGTGTGCTCGTCAGCCTCGCCTCTCTCTGGTGGGCCGTGCGTGACATCTCGGTCGCCGAGGTGCTCCACGAAGTGCGGGGCGCCGACCCCTGGCTTTTTTCGCTGGCCATCCTGCTCGCGACCCTGGGGATACCCATCCGGGCGCTGCGCTGGCAGAGCCTGCTGCGCGGCCTGGGATCCGTCCCCTGGGGACCGCGCATGGCGGCGACGTCGATCGGCTTCGCGGCGAACAACGTGCTCCCGGCCCGGGTGGGCGAGATCGCCCGGGCGGTGTCTCTCCAGCGCCTCGCCCGGGTCCCGCTCGGAGGCGTGCTCGGCTCCCTGGTGCTGGAGCGGATCTTCGATGCCGTGGTCCTGCTCGCCTTCCTGTTCGGGTCGATGGCGAGCCCCGGCTTTCCCGCCGGCGTCGAACTGGGTG
The DNA here is from genome assembly GCA_051005515.1 of Longimicrobiaceae bacterium. Taxonomy (GTDB): domain Bacteria; phylum Gemmatimonadota; class Gemmatimonadetes; order Longimicrobiales; family Longimicrobiaceae; genus JBPCJG01. The sequence continues at coordinate 5,110 of JBPCJG010000153.1, read as the reverse complement.
GCGTGGATCCGCGCGTGGCGACCCGCTGGCTGGCGGGTGCGACGGCGATCCTGGCGCTGTTGCTGGCGCTCGCCGCGTTTCTGCCCGGCGTCGTGCTGGGGACCGCCGACCGTATGGCGGAAGTCCTGCTTCCGCGCATCGTGCGGCGCCCGTTCCGCGCGGCCCTGCACTCGTTCGTCGCGGGTCTCGCGGTACTGCGCCAGCCGCGACTCTTCGCCGTCGCCCTCGCCTGGAGTGTCGCCCAGTGGGCGGTGCTGGGCTACTCCTACGACCTCGGCCTGCGCGCCTTCGGAATCGACGGCGTCGGCTACGCCGGAGCCCTTTTTCTGCAGTCGGCGACCGCGTTCGCGTTCGCCGTACCCTCGTCTCCCGGCTTCTTCGGACCCTTCGAAGCGGCGGTCAAGCTGGTCCTGAGGCTCTGGGACGTGCCCGATGGCCCGGCGGTGTCGTTCGCCATCGGCTTCCATCTGGGCGGCTTCGGCACAGTCACCCTGCTCGGCTTCTACTACCTGTGGCGTTCGGGACTCCGCTGGTCGGAAGTCGAGCGCGGAGCCGAGAGCGCGGAGCGGAACGCCCCGTCCGCCAGCTCCGTCGCGGGTGCCTGACTCCGTAGCTCTGGACGCCCCGGCCAAGGTCAACCTGCGGCTGCGGGTGCTCGCGCGGGAGGTGACCGGCTACCACTCGATCGAAACGCTGTTCTGCGCGGTCTCGCTCTGCGACCGTGTAGTCGTCCGCCGCGCCGCCGGCGGTGTGCGGCTGCGCGTGGAGGGGGGCATCGACACGGGTCCAGATGAAGACAACCTGGTAGTGAGGGCGGCGCGGGCCTTCGAGCACGCCGTGGGCTCCGCTGCCGGCGCCGAGGTCTTGCTGCGCAAGCACATCCCGGTCGGCGCGGGCCTGGGCGGCGGAAGCTCGGATGCTGCGTCGGTGCTGCGGGCGTTGAATCGACTCCACGGTCACCCGCTCGAGCCGAGCCGTCTCCTGGAGCTCGCCGGTGGTCTCGGCAGCGACGTCCCGTTCTTTCTCTGCGGTTCGACGTTGGCCCTCGGGTGGGGCCGCGGCCAGCGGCTGCTCGCCCTGCCGCCGCTGCCGCGACGGATCGTCCTGCTGGCCTGGCCGCCCGCGGGCAGTTCCACCCGAGCAGCCTACGAGGCGCTGTCGATCGACCCGGGCGCCGCGGTGCGGGCAGAGGTGCTGACGGCCGAGGAACTGTCTACGTGGGAGGCGGTTTCTGGGCTCGCTGAAAACGACTTCGAGCGCGCTGCAACGGAGCGGGAGCCCGGCACGGCGGCCGTGCTGGAGATGCTCCGCGCTCGTGGAGCATCTCCGGCGCTGCTGTCGGGGAGCGGAGCGGCGGTGTTCGGTGTGTTCGCCCGAGCGGCGCACAGCGTGTCCGCCGCGCTGGACATAGAGGCGACCGGATGGACCACCATGCGGGCAGCGACGCTTTCCGTTCCTCCGTGTCCCCAGGTTGACCCTGCCCGGGGGGGTGGGTAACTTTTCCGCGATCCCCCCTGGTGTAAGGGCAACACACCGGTCTTTGGAACCGGATATCCAGGTTCGAATCCTGGGGGGGGAATGGAGTCGCGTTCCCGCCGCTTCTCGTTTCTCGCCAGCGGTCCGGGAGTTGCACCCGCGGCACGGTTCGGCGTCCCCGATCGTGGACTCGAAACACCCATCCCACTCCATGCCGGTCAGCTTTCTACCCGTGGCACAGATACAAACGGGCTCTCCCATCCTCCTCCTCCTGGCGGCGGCCGCGCTGGTGGGTGCGGGGCTGGTGGTGCGCAGGGTGAGGCAGCGCTGGAGCCACCGCCGGCGCCCCTCGGACCCGCTGCTCAGCTACCGGTTGAGTCACCTCCGCGACGCCCCCCGGGCGAAGCCGGCTGACAACCTCGAGCCGGTCGAGCGAAGTGCCCCGAGCTTCGCACCGCCCCCCCCACCGCTCCGGCAACCGGCTGCTCCGGCCCGGCGGCCGGCGCCGGTCCCCGCCCCTGTCGGAGCGGCGGAGGCATCGTTCGCTGCTCCGGAGCCGGAACCCTGGGCGGGGGGAAACGGTCGCGCTGTGCGCTACGACGCGCCGCTGGACGGCACCCTGCAACTCCTCCCCGGCGGGCTGGAAGTGGTCCAGGGGGGTGACCGCGGGCAGATGATCCGCTTCGTCAAGCTCGCGGGCGGCCGGCCGCAGATCACCTTCGGGCGTCGCGAAGGGCCGCCCTACCGCCACGTCCAGCTCCAGTCCGCGACCGTGAGCCGCGAGCACGCGCGGCTCGAATGGGACTCCGAGCGCTGGCAGATCGTCAACCTTTCCCAAACCAACCCCGTGGTGGTCAACGGCCAGGAGCTGCCGATCGACGGCGGAAGCCGACCGCTCGCGGAAGGCGATCGCGTGGAGATGGGCGAGGTCGTGTTCGAGTTCCGCGAGCGCTGATGCGGGTCGCCCCCACCTTCGCCGTCTACACCCACCGGGGGCGGCGCAAGGCGAACCAGGACGCAGTGCTGCTGCACTCCTTCGACGAGGATCGCGAGATCGTCGCCGTCGCCGACGGCATGGGAGGGCACGCGGCGGGGGAGGTGGCGAGCGCGCGTGCGCTGCAGACGCTGGTCGCCGAATTGGAGACCGGCGCCGATCTGGGTGATGCGATCCAGGCGGCGAATTCGGCAGTTCACACCCAGGCGCTCGCCAATCCGGAGCAGAGCGGCATGGGAACGACGCTGGTCGTGCTCCTTCGTGAGGGGTCCGGCTACCGCATCGCGAACGTCGGGGATTCGCGGGCGTACCGCCTCGACGCCAGCGGGGTGTCGCAGATCACGCGCGACCATTCCTTCGTCGCCGAGGCGGTGCGGGAGGGGCGGCTTTCCGCCGACGAGGTGACGCGAACGCCCTGGCGCAACGCGCTCACGCGGGCGGTCGGAACGGATGCGCAAACGGCCGCCGACGTGTTCGGCCCCTTTGCCGTCGATTCCGACCATGTGATCCTGCTTTGCAGCGATGGCCTGTACCGCACCGTCCCCGACGCCGACCTGCAGCGCTACGTGCTCGCCAGCGATGGACTCCAGGCGGCGGTGAATTCGTTGGCGGCGCTCGCCTTCCGCCGCGGCAGCGACGACAACATCTCGGCGGCGGCGGCGGAGTTCGGCAGGGTCCCCCGCCGCGCCGGCTCGCTGACCGTCCCGGTCGCGATCCCGCGCCAACCGGCTCCCGCAGCTCCCGCATCGCGGCTCCCGGACATGCGCGCGACCGCCGCCGCCGGATCCCTGCCGCGGCCCACGCAGACCTCCGCCGGCATCATCGGCCTCTTCCTGCTCGTGGCGCTCCTCGCGATCGCCTGGACCTTCCTCGCCCGCTAGAGGGACCCTCTCGCCGCGACCCGCGGTAAGATAGGCCGGGACAGCGACCTGGCGCCGAGCGACCGGCTCGGGCGGTCGGTGGTGAGCGACTCCGGGGGATGAAGCCAGTCCAGCACGCCGTAGCAGCCGAGCTCGAGGATCTCGACGCCGAATACGAGCTCGTGGGGGAGCTCGGACGAGGCGGCATGGCAGTCGTCTACCTCGCCCGCGACCGCTCGCTGGGACGCGAGGTCGCCGTCAAGGTGATCCGCGCCCGCTACATGGAGGACGCCGAGGTCCTGGCTCGCTTCGCGCGCGAGGCCCGCACCGCGGCCCAACTGCACCACCCCAACATCGTCACCGTGCACTCCGTCAAGCGGCTCGGCGACGGGAGCATCGCCCTGGTTATGCAGTACGTCCCCGGAATGACGCTGAAGGAAGCGATCAACCGGGAGGCACCCTTCTCCTTCGAGCGCGCCGAGCGGATTCTCCACGACATCGGCGCAGCTCTCCAGCACGCGCACCGCTCCGGCATCGTCCATCGCGACGTCAAGCCCGAGAACATCTTTCTCGACGACGCGGGCGACCACGCGCTGCTCGCCGACTTCGGCGTCGCTCGCATGCTCGACAACGAGCCCCACCTGACCTCCACCGGCATCGCCATCGGAACGCCGGCGTACATGTCGCCCGAGCAGATAGACGGAGCGGAGATCGACGGGCGCAGCGATCTTTACAGTCTCGGCCTGGTCGGCTGGGAGATGCTGACGGGGGTGGGCCCCTGGGAGGGGGAGGGCTTGTACAACATCATCTACAAGCAGAAGAGCGAGGAGCTGCCCCGGCTGCGGCGGGTCCGCCCCGGTACGCCCTCACACCTCTGGTACGCGATCGAGGGCGCCCTCCACAAGGATCCGGAGGCGCGTTGGGGGAGCGCGAGAGAGTTTCTCGCTCACCTGGATGACGCCAGCCGCTCCGCGCGCTGGAGGCGACGTCTCGCCGCACTGTTCCGGCCCCGTCGCGCGCCGCAGGCGGCTGCGACCACCCTCGACGAACCGGGCCCCGTCGACGAGCTGCAGACGATCCGCTACCGTCGCCCCAGCGATGCAGAAGTGACGCCTGCCGTGGCAAACTCGAGCAGCGTTTCTCGACACGGCCGGCGCCGCACCGCGGCGGCGGTGCTGCTGCTGGCCGGTGGGGCCGCGGCCGTGATCTCGGCGCTCACGCTGCGCGGCGCGCCCGCCCCCGCCGACGATGCGGGAACGCCGCCCTCGGCCAGCGTCCGGAGCGTTCCCGCGGAGCGCACCGAACCGGATGCTTCCGGGCTGCTCGCCGCGGCGCTCCCGCGGGAGGGGGATGCTCCACCCCTGACGCCCCCCGCCGACACCGTCGTGGCCGACCAGCCCCTCCCGCTCTCGCCGCGGGGCGGCCTCCCCGAGACGCCGAGCAGCGCGTTCTCACCGCCACCGGCCGCGCCCGTTGCCCCTCCAGCGGCGGAAGCTCCGCCTCTCCGGCGAACCGCCGCGGAGCGGCGCCCGGCCGCGTCCGCCGAACCGACCCCGTCCGCCGCGGCGTCCGCTCCCGCGTCGGCCGCCGGACCGCTCACGCTGGTCACCGGGGGGATGCATACCTGCGCCCTTTCCGCCGCGGGCGAACTCTTCTGCTGGGGAGGCAACGACCGCGGGCAGTTGGGCACCGGCGGCACCACGCGGCAGGCGGTGGCAGCGTCCGTGGCGGGGCGCGTACGCTTCCGCGACGTGGCGGCGGGAATCAGCCACACCTGCGG
>JBPCJG010000152.1:0-5121 GCA_051005515.1 Longimicrobiaceae bacterium | reverse complement strand
GGCGGACGTCCCACGCGACCGCCCGCGCCGTGAGGGTCGGCCAGACGTCCGCCTTGGAGAAGGCGAGCACGGCCGGCCGCAACGCGGCGAGCGCGCGGTCCACGTCTGCCGGCACGTCCAGCGGCAGGTAGTCGGCGAAGTCGGCGGGTACAGCGCGGGCGAACGCTTCGGCCGACGGGGAAAAGTGGGTGAAGACTGTCTGCACGTCCGGACGCCGCCGCTGGAACGCCCGCAGGAGGGCCAGCGCCTGCCGCCCCTCCCCCACGCTCGGCGCATGGAACCAGACGAGCGGTTTCCCAGCGTCACGCCCCGCCGCAGCCCACGCCTCCATCCGCCGGGGCACGCCGCGCCGCGCGCGGATCCCGCGCGCGAGCTTGCCATCGCCCCGCGCCAGCCGGAAGAGCAGGGGAGACGCGGCGCGGAGCGCCTCGGCGTAGACACGCTCCGCGAGCGTCATGCGCGGAAGGTATGCGGTGCCCGGGGTGCGCGGCCAGCCCCCAAGGCGGCCTTTCACACCGCCCAGCATTTCGGTATCTTTTCGGGATGAAGGACGCCATCCGCATCCGCGGCGCCCGCCAGCACAACCTCAAGAACCTCGACCTCGACCTGCCCCGGCGCGCGCTGGTGGTCGTCACCGGGCCGTCAGGGTCTGGGAAGTCGTCGCTCGCTTTCGACACCGTTTACGCCGAAGGGCAGCGCCGCTACGTCGAGTCGCTCTCGACCTACGCCAAGCAGTTCCTGGAGCGGATGGAGAAGCCCGCCGTCGATCGGGTGGACGGCATCTCCCCGGCGGTCGCGATCGAGCAGCGCAACCCCACCAAGACCTCCCGCTCCACCGTCGGGACAGCCACCGAGATCTACGATTATTTGCGCCTGCTCTGGGCGCGCGTGGGGCGGACGTTCTGTCCCGGCACGGACGGCGACCCCTGCGGGCGGGAGATCCGCCCCGACACGGTGGCGAGCGCCAGCGACGCGGTACTGGATCTGGAGCGGGGGACGCGGGTGATGGTCTGCTTCCCCCTCCCCCTGTCCGCACGGGTGACGCACGCGCTGGTGGTGGAGAACCTGCGTGCCCTCGGCTTCGTGCGCGTGCTCGCGGACAGTGCCGAGCTGCGGCTGGACGAGCTGCACGAAGACGGCGATCTGGATCTTACGCGATGCGACGAGCTGTTCGTGGTCGTGGACCGGCTGCGGGCGGAGCCGGAGCAGCGCGGCCGAATCGCCGAAGCGCTCGGCACCGCCTTCGCCGAAGGCGAGGGAGAGGCGGTGGTGGTCGCCGACGGCGAAACGCTCCGCTTCAGCGAACGTTTCCGCTGCCCGGACCATCCGCAGATCACCTTCGCCCCGCCGCGCCCGCAGCTCTTCTCCTTCAACAATCCCTACGGCTCCTGCCCGGTATGCACCGGGTTCGGCGCGACGCTGGAATACGACCGGGGGCTGATCGTCCCCAACTCCGCACGCTCGCTGGCAGATGGCGCCGTCGATCCGTGGAGCAAGCCGCGCTACGACGCGCGCAGACGTAAGCTGAGGGAGTTCGCCCGCGAGCGCGACGTTTCCGTGGACGCTCCCTGGGAGCGATTGCCCGCCGACTTCCGCGAAGCGGTGGTCGTGGGGAACGACGGTTTCGAGGGGGTCCTCCCCTTTCTCCGCGCGCTCGAAAAGAAGCGCTACAAAGCGTACATCCGCGTCTTCCTCCGGCAGTACCAGAGCGCCACGACATGCCGCGCCTGCGGGGGTGCCAAGCTGCGCCCGGAGGCACTGCGGGTGAGGGTCGCCGGCAGGACGATCGCCGAAGTCTCGGAGCTGCCCCTGGCGCGGCTGCGGGAGTGGGTGGAGGAGCTGACCGGCGCCGATTCTCCTCTGAGCGAGCAGGAGACGCGGATCGCCGCCACCATCGTCCGGGAGCTGTCGGCCCGCCTCGGCTTCGTGGTGGACGTGGGCCTCGGCTACCTCACCCCCGACCGCCAGACCCGCACCCTGTCCGGCGGCGAGGCGCAGCGCATCACCCTCGCCAACGCGCTGGGGAGCCGGCTCACCGACACGCTGTACGTGCTCGACGAGCCCACCATCGGCCTGCACGCCGCCGACAACGATCGCCTCCTCGACCTGCTCCTGCGGTTGCGGACGGCCGGGAACAGCGTCATCGTCGTCGAGCACGACCCCGAAGCGATGCGCGCCGCCGATCACCTGGTCGAGCTGGGGCCCGGCTCCGGCGAGCGCGGCGGCGACCTGGTCTTCCAGGGCACGCCGCGCGAGCTGCTCGCCGCCGACACGCTGACGGGCCGCTATCTGTCCGGCCGGGAGCGCATCGCCGTGCCGGCCCGCCGCCGGCGCGGGACCGGACGCCTGCGGCTGGAAGGGGCCCGCGAGCACAACCTGCGCAGTGTGGACGTCGAGATCCCCCTCGGGACGCTGACGGTCGTGACCGGCGTCTCCGGCTCGGGCAAGTCCACCCTGGTGCACGACATTCTCTTCCGCGCGCTGGAAAGCACGCTCAGCGGCGGAGAAAGTACTGCCAAACGCCACCTCGGCGAGTCGGTGGGGAGCTACGAGCGGCTACTGGGAGCGGAGCAGCTGCGCGAGGTGGTTTTGGTGGATCAGTCGCCGATCGGCCGCACCCCGCGCTCCAACCCCGTCACCTACATCAAGGCGTACGACGAAGTCCGCCGCATCTTCGCCGGGCTCCCGGAGGCGGCCCGGCGCGGCTACACCGCCGGGCACTTCTCCTTCAACGTAGCGGGCGGGCGCTGCGAGGAGTGCAGGGGAGACGGGCGGGTGCAGGTGGAGATGGTCTTCATGGCCGACGTCTACACCCCCTGCGAGGCGTGCGGCGGCAGCCGCTTCAAGCCGGAAACTCTGGAGGTGACGTACCGCGGGCGCAGCATCGCCGAGGTCCTGGAGCTGACGACCGACGAGGCGATACGCTTCTTCCTGCACGAGGACCGTCTCGGCGAGACGCTCTGGCAGCTGCAGCAGGTGGGGTTGGGGTACCTGCGGCTCGGTCAGCCGGCGCCGACGCTTTCGGGCGGCGAGGCGCAGCGGATCAAGATCGCTCGCGAGCTGGCGCGCGGCGCGCGCCGCGGCGGACGCAAGCTCTACATCCTCGACGAGCCGACCACGGGCCTGCACCTCGACGACGTAGCGAAGCTGCTCAGGACGCTGGAACAGTTGGTCGAGGCGGGTCACACGGTGCTCCTCATCGAGCACAACCTCGAAGTGATCAAGACCGCGGACTGGGTGATCGACCTCGGCCCGGGCGCCGGACCCGACGGCGGTCGCGTGGTGGCCACGGGCACGCCCGAGCAGATCGCCGCCGCGCCGGAAAGCGTCACCGGGCGGTGGTTGGCGCCGCTGCTGGGCGTGGCGGTGCCGGCGTCGGCCTGAGACGGAATCGTACGTTTGCATTCCGACAGCGCAGCGCCTAACTTATCAGCTTCATCGCCCGTCCCCGACCCGCATATCCATCTCACTTTTCCGTAACCGATGATACGACTCCGCAACCTCCTCTCGGCGGCGGCCGTGCTCGCGCTCGCGGCGCCCGCCAACGCGCAGCAGTCCGCGCCCACGGGCAACATCCCCGTAGAGAGCTACAAGCTCCCCAACGGCCTCACGGTGGTGCTTTCCGAAGACCACACGACGCCGGTCGTCGCCGTGGACGTCTGGTACCACGTCGGTAGCCGCAACGAACGCCCCGGCCGCTCCGGCTTCGCGCACCTCTTCGAACACATGATGTTCCAGGGCTCCGAGAACGTCGGCAAGGCAGAGCACCTGCAGCTCGTCGAGCGCGCCGGCGGTTCGATGAACGGTTCCACCAACGAAGACCGCACCAACTACTTCGAGACCCTCCCGGCGAACCGCCTGAACCTGGGACTCTGGCTCGAGGCCGACCGCATGCGCTCGCTGGCGATCACTCCCGAAAACGTGGAGAACCAGCGCGAGGTGGTGAAGGAGGAGCGGCGGCTGCGGATCGATAACTCGCCGTACGGCAGCTCGTTCCTCGCGATCTCCTACGAGGTGCCGTACAGCCAGAGCTGCTACGCGTACAACCACTCGGTGATCGGGTCGATGGACGACCTGAACGCCGCGCAGATCCCCGACGTCCAGCAGTTCTTTGACACGTACTATGCGCCGAACAACGCCGTGCTGACGGTGGTCGGGGACTTCGACCCGGCGCAGGCCAAGCAGCTCGTCGAGGAGTACTTCGGCGACATCCCGGCCGGTCCGGCCCCGGATCCGGTGCAGTGCAGCGAGCCCTTCTCGCACCTGCCGGTCAGCCGCATCATCGAGGACAACAACGCCACCGTTCCGGCGTACTTCGCGGCGTACGGCATCCCTTCGGTCGAAAGCCCGGACCAGTACCCGATCGCGCTGCTCGCGGAGGCGCTCGGCAGTGGCGAAAGCTCACGGTTGTACCAGCGGCTCGTGCAACAGGAGAAGGTGGCCACAGCGGTCCAATCCTTTGCCGACATCCGCAAGGGCCCCGGCGTTTTCATCACCTTCGCCATCCCCAACCAGGGTGTCACCACCGACCGCATCGCATCGCTGATCGACGACGAGATCGCCAGGATCCGCCGCGACGGCATCACCGCGGCGGAGCTGGAAAAGGTCAAGAACCGCTACCGCGCCCGCGAGGTGCTGGGACGTCAGACGGTGCTCGGCAAGGCGGAGGCGTTGCAGAGCGCCACCTACTTCGCGGGCGGTCCGGAGGCGATCAACACGGAGCTGCAGAAGTACCTCGCCGTAAACCGCGCCGACTTGAAGCGGGTGGCCGACCAGTATCTGACGCCGCAGAACCGCGCGGTAGTGATCACCCAGCCCGCTGGAGGACAGGAGTAGATGATGAGCAGAGCCACACTTTCGAGAACCGCGCTGGCGGCACTGATCGGCACCCTCGCCGCGTGCGCGCAGACTCCGCCGCCCGCCGGCCCCACGCCGGGCGACACTGCCATGGCTGCCGCGGCCCCGGCAAAGCAGCCGCCTCCCGAAGCGCTGCCGCTCAAGCCCGTATCGTTCCCCCAGTTCACGGAACGGACGCTCCCGAACGGGATGCGGCTGATCGTGCTGGAAAAGCACGATCTGCCGGTCGCCAACGTCAACCTGTACATTCAGTCGGGCGAGTCG
>JBPCJG010000151.1:0-5544 GCA_051005515.1 Longimicrobiaceae bacterium | reverse complement strand
ACCAGTCGCCGTCCCACGCGCCTTCTTCCGCGGCCGCCGCGTAGCCGTCGGCGCGCTCGCGGAAGCGGCGCGCGACCGCCGCGTCTCCGCGGGCCTCCGCGAGCACCGCGAAGCGGCGCAGGGTGGCGATCAGGAACCAGGCCAGCCAGACACTTTCTCCGCGTCCCTCGATCCCTACGCGGTTCATGCCGTCGTTCCAATCTCCCCCGCCGATCAGCGGGAGCCCGTGCCGGCCACCGGTACAGGCGTGGTCCAGTGCGCGGACGCAATGCTCGTAGACGCTGCCCGTCTCCTCGGAAACCTCCGGCAGCTCGTACAATTCCTCCTCTCCCGGCTTCAGCTCCCGCATCTTCAGATACGGAGTGGGTTCGTCGAGCACGCCGCGATCGCCCGTGGTTTCGACGTAGTGCTCCACGGTGAAGGGGAGCCAGACCAGATCGTCCGAAAAGCGGGTGCGGACCCCCCGCCCGGTGTGCGGATGCCACCAGTGCTGCACGTCGCCCTCCAGGAACTGCCGTCCGGAGGCCCGGACGATGTGTTCGCGCGTCACCGCCGGCTCGGCGTAGACGAACGCCATCCCGTCCTGGAGCTGGTCGCGGAAGCCGTACGCGCCGCTCGACTGGTAGAGCGCCGAACGCGCCCACATACGGCAGGAGAGCGCCTGGTAGAGCGCCCACCCGTTGATGAGCGCGTCGCAGGCGGGGTCGGGCGTGTGGACCTGGATGGTGCCCAGCCGGTCGCGCCAGCGCCGGGTGCCGTCCTCCAGCGCCTGACCCGCCGCCGAGCCGAACCTGTCGATCAGCGCGCGCGCGGCGTTGTCTCCCTCGGCAGCCCCGAGAAGGTGGACGATCTCCCGCCGCTCCCCGGGTTCCAGGACGAAGGTGGTCTGCAGCGCGGCGCATGGGTCGAGCCCCGCCCCGGTCGCCTCGGCGAGGGCCGTGCGGCGGAGCGCCGCGGGGTCGCCCGGGGCGCCGTTGCGCCCGAGGAATTCACGCCGGTCCGCGGTGTAGCTGGCGACGGCAGCGCCGATCCAGGAGAACGCGGTCATGTCCGCAAAATCGGGCTCGAAAGCGTTGCGGGCGAAGAGCGCGCCGCTGGCGGAGTCGAACGAGGTGCAGAGCTGGTGCTGGGTGTGCTCGCGATTGACCCCCAGCGTCCACTCCACGTAGCTGGTGAGGGTGAGCGTCCGAGCCGTCTCCCCGCGGTTGGTGAGGACCAGCCTGGAAATCTTGACCGGCTCTGCTTCGGCCATTCCGATCGTCAGCTCGGAGACGATCCCGTCGTGATCGTGCTCGAACGACGACGCCCCGGCGCGGTGGCGCACCCGATACGCCCGTCCGTCGCTCACGGGAGCGGGCGTCGCGCCCCAGATCTCGCCGCTCGCATCGTCTCGCAGGTAGAGAATCTCCCCGGGCAGGTCGGTCACGGGGTCGTTGCGCCAGGGAGTGAGGCGGAAGAAGTAGCTGTTCTCCGCCCAGGAGAAGCCACCGCCCCGCTCCGTGACGCAGAAGCCGCCGACCGGGTTGGCGACGACGTTCGCCCAGGGAGCGGGGGTGACCTCGCCCGGGTCGAGGCGGATCTCGTAGTCGCCGTCGCCGTTCACGCCGCCCAGGCCGTTGTCGAAGCGCAGCTCGGGAAGAGGGGGCCCACTCCGAGGCGCGAGGCGCGGCCGGGACACCGCAGCCGTAGGCTCGAGCAGCGGCGGATAGGCGGGGCCGATCTCCGGCACATCGAGCAGGTCGCCGAGCCCGATCCCGTCGGACTGGACGTGTACGCGCGCGGTAGTGCGGAGCGCCGAAAGCTCTTCGGCCGAGAGCAGGTCGGCCCGGCGGATGAACACCCCGCCCGGCTTGTCCATCATGCCCGCTTCGCTCGAGGCGACGACGGTCGCGAGCAGGGCGTCGCCCAGCTCCTGGAGGTAGCCGGAGGCGTGGGTGTTCAGAATCACCAGGTCGGCGGTAACGCCCTTCAGCCGCCAGTAGTGGTGCGCCTGCAGGAGTCTTCTGACGCTGGGGATTCCCGCCTCGGAGTGGATCATCGCCAGCAGGATCGGCCAGTCCCCCGAGATCCCCATCCCCCAGAGAGTTGCCCGGCTCGCCGTGGATTCCCCCAATTCCCGGGGGGGCGGCCTCATCGCGGGCTCGGCAAAGAACAGGTGGCCGGCGAGCTGCTGGTAGAGCGCGGCCTCGGCCGGCGTGATCATCAGGTCGCGCAGCTCCACCTGCGCGTGCGTCCACGAGAGATCCAGGGCTCGCTGCGCGGCGTGCAGGTCGCAGTAGCGGTCTGCCAGCTCCAGGGCGCGCTCGCGCGTCGGCGCCACCAGCGTCGTGAAGGCGACTCGGGCCGTTTCCCCCGGCATCACCGCGAGCGGCACCCGGAGCGCGAAGATCGGGTCGAGCACCGCTCCGACGGTTCCGGACAGCTCCCCCGCAGCGTCGAGGGCGGCGGGGTCGCGGGTCGAACGGCCGCGCCCGACGAAGCGGGCCCGATCGGTTTCGCAGCTGACCGCCCCCATCTTCCCCGCGTAGACCGAGGCGGCGGCTACGTGGGCGCACCAGGCACGCGGCTCGTCGCCCGAGCGCGGGCGGCGGCTCGCGACCACGGCGGAGTGGTCAGGCACCCACTCGGTTTCCACGAACAGGTTGCCGAAGGCGGGGTGGGCGCGGTCGGCGTCGGGGGGTTGCAGGACGATCTCGCCGTAGCTCGTCACCTCGACGGTGTGCGGCTCGTCGCCGAGGTTGGTGAGGGTGATTCGCCGGACCTCCGCGGCGTCGTCGGCGACCACCGCGATCTCCGTACACGTCTCCAGATCGCCGTCGCGCCTGCGGAACGTCACCCGGTCCACGGCGAAGGTGGCGCGGTACGACTCCGCGGGTGCCCCGGTCGGCTGGTATCCCCCCGACCAGCTCCTCCCGCTGGCCACGTCGCGGAGGTAGACCCACTGCCCCTCGCTGTCGCGCGTCCCGTCGGCGCGCCAGCGGGTCACCGCCATGCTTCCGGCCCGGCTGTACCCTCCTCCGGCGTGGGTGAGGAGCACGGCGTACGGTTCGGCTCCGAGCAGCCCAATGCGGGGCTGCGGCGTGTCGGGGTCATCCACCTGGCGGACGGCGGGCCGGTCGGTGTCGCGAGGAGAGCGTCCGCCGTCGCCGTCGCGGGGCTGCGCCTTCTGCAGTACCACTCTGCGGGGAATGCGCTCGTACAGCACCAGCTCGGCGGAACTCACTAATGGATCGGCGTGGAAGCGCCGCTGCCAGACGCGGTCGTGCAGGGCGTTGGCCAGCGCCAGCAGGCTCATGCCGATGTGGTGGGCCATGTAGTTGCCCACCACCGCGTGGTCGGAACCGGGGGCGGGGCGGGTATAGTCGACCGCGTCGCGGAAGCCGTATGGCCCCAGGGCGCCGGTGCGCTCGAGCACCCGCAGGTTGCGCAGGGCGCGCGTGGGGGCAACGAGCATCGCCAGCAGCGAGGCGTACGGCGCGACCACCAGATCCTTGCTGAGCCCCCGCTTGAGCGCGAGGTCGGGCACGCCGAAGGCGCGGTACTGATAGGTGCCGCTGCGGTCGCGCAGGTTGTACGCGGACTCCGACACGCCCCAGGGTGTGCCGAGGTCGCCGCCGTAGGCGATCTGCCGGCGCAGCGCCCCGCGGTAGGTGAGATCCAGCAGTGTGTTCGGGAACGACTGCATCACCAGCAGCGGCATCAGGTACTCGAACATGCTCCCGCTCCACGACACCAGCGCGGTCGCGCCGCTCTCGCCCACCAGCGAGCGGCCGAGACGGAACCAGTGCTCCGGAGGGACGTCACCCTTGGCGATGGCGATGAAGCTCGCCAGGCGCGCCTCCGAAGCAAGCAGGTCGTAGTACGAGGGATCGTAGCTGTGCGCGGAGTGCTGAAAGCCGATCGAGAACAGCTTCTGGCGCTCGTCGAAGAGGAAGCGGAAGTCCATTTCTAAAGCGTACGCCTCCGCCCGCGAAGCGAGGATCTCCAGCCGGGCGACCTGCTGCGACGCCAGCGTCGAATGCTCGGCCAGCTCGCGCAGCGTGGGCGCCCCTTCCGCTCCTCCCGGCGCGAGGGCCGCCAGCTCATCGTGCCACCGCTCCGCGACGCGCAGGGCCCAGCGTAGCCAGTGGCGCGCCTCGGCCGCGGGGCCCGGCAGGTCATCGGCATCGCCGAGATCGCCGAGCGCGGCGCGCAACTCCTCCAGCACCTCCGCCGACGCCGGATCGGGCGCCACGCCGGAGTCGTTTCGCAGACGCGCGGCCGCGGCGTCGACGCGCGCCTCCGCCGCTTCGGCCACCCGCTTGCCCGCGGGATCCCGCAGCCGCGCCCTGCCCAGCTCCCGCAGCTCCGCCTTCGCCAGCTCCAGACCCGTGCGTAACGCGTCGGCGGAGCGCGACGCCCGCAGCGGCTCGTCCCCCATCCCCAAGCACGCCTGCTTCAACGCGATCAGGTGCCCCGCCAGGTTGCCGCTGTCCACGGTGGAGATGTACGCTGGCTGCAGCACCCGCAGCTCGTGGAGCTCGTACCAGTTGTAGAAGTGGCCGCGGAAGCGTTCCATCCGCTCCAGCGCCCCGAACGCGCGCTCCAGCCGCAGGATCATCTCACCGAGGGTGACGAAGCCCAAGTCCCAGGCGCTGACCGTCGCGAGGAGTTGCAGGCCCACGTTGGTCGGTGACGTCCGTGGCGCCACCACCGGCTCGGGGTCCTCCTGATAGTTGTCCGGCGCGAGCCACTGGGTGTCCGGGGTGACGAAGCGCTCGAAGAAACGCCAGTGGAGCAGCGCATACCCGAGGGCGAGGTCACGCTCCGGCTCCGTCAGGCGCAGCGTCAATTCTACCGCGGGACGCCGGAGCGCGCGGGCGAGGAGCGGTGCTCCCAGCCAGAGCAGGACGATGCCGAGCGGCAGGACGACGGCGAGCGTACCCGAGCCGAGGTTCGCGATCACCACCAGCGCGCCGATCGCGGCGGCGAGCAGCGTGGCGGGGAACATCGCGCGCCAGATCTCGCGTCCGGCCCCGGTGGTGACCCGCTCCACCTGCGAAGCCGTCTGCCACTCGAGCAGCTTGCGGCCGGTGTGCAGCCGGTGCAGCGTGCGCACGATCGCGTCGAGGGACACCCACGCCTGATGCGGCAGGAAGACGAGGGTGACCAGGAACTGCTGCACGCCCGCGATCGCCTCCCGTCCCACGGCTGCGTAGTACGCCCGCCAGGAACGGTCGCGGGGTGGAGTGACCGCCGCCACGAGCAGAGGAAAGATCCAGGGGAAGGCGATGAAAACCAGCCCCAGCAGGGTCCATGCGACGGCGGTATCCGGCAGCACCGTCCATCCCGCAGCCAGCAGCGCCAGCTGGAAGACCTCGACGACGCTGCGGCGCAGGTTGTCGAAGATCTTCCAGCGGGAGAGTGGCGAGAGGCGGTTCTGCTCCGGCCCGTCGGGACCGGGCACGGGACTCCGCAGCCAGCGCAGGAGCTGCCAGTCACCGCGGATCCAGCGGTGTTTGCGACGGGCGAAGCTCAGGTAGCTGGAGGGATAGTCGTCGTACA
>JBPCJG010000150.1:0-6988 GCA_051005515.1 Longimicrobiaceae bacterium | reverse complement strand
GCTCCCCTCCGCGCATCCCATCCCCAGCGCATTTTCCAGCGCCCGGTACCCGCCACTCTCGCGCCACCCAGCGAGGGTGCGCGCCTCGGGGTCGCCGAAATACCTGGCGAGGACCAGCGTCTCGGACGGGTGACGGTACGGGTACGCCACGCTCAGGCCTCCAGGGCCGCGTACTCGCGCCGCAGCCGCTCCAGCACCGCCGGCACGTCCTCGGGGCGCAGATCCTCGAAGTAGCGCTGGTTGATCTGCACGGCGGTGGGGAAACCGCACGCCCCCAGGCACTCGACCTCCATCACCGTGAAGAGTCCGTCTTCGGAGACCTGCCCGGCCGCGGTCCCTGTGTGCTCGAGAAACGCCTCCAGCACTCCGTCGGCGCCGCACAGGTTGCAGGAGATGTTGGTGCACACCTGGATCAGGTAACGGCCTACCGGGACCAGGTTGTACATGGTGTAGAACGTCGCCGCCCCCCGCACGAAGGCGGGGGCGAGGCCGAGGCGCTCGGCCACTTCGTCCATGCTCTCGGGCGACAGCCACCCCCGCAGCTCGTGCACGATGTGCAGCGCGGGGAGCAGGGCCGCCTGCCGGTCCGGGTAGCGGGAGATGACCTTTTCCAGACGCTCGCCGTACACCCCGCTGAACAGCGGCACCTCCGGCTCACGGGTCGGGAGCTGGTACGGCAGCGTGCCGGCGACCGCGGGGTGGCCGCCGTCGAGCGGACGGGAGCCGACGTAGTCACTGCCGCGGATCTCGGCCTCCGTCAGCTCGAAGTCGCCGGCGATCCCGGCGAAGCCGGGATTGCGGGTCATCGGTCGATCTCGCCCAGAACGATGTCGAGAGAAGCGTTGACGGCGATCACGTCGGAGAGGAGCGCCCCCTCCACCATGTGCGGCAGGGCGGCGATGTTGATGAAGCTGGGGCCGCGCACCCGCCAGCGGACCGGCTTGCCGCCACCGTCGGAAACCACGTACATCCCCAGCTCTCCCTTCGAACTCTCCACCGAGAACCACGATTCGCCGACGGGGGCGCGCACCCCCTCCATGACCACCTTGAAGTGGTGGATCATCGACTCCATGTCGTTCATCGCCGCCGTCTTGCTCGGCAGGATGACGCGCGGGTCGTCCACGTTGATCGGGCCGCCGGGGAGGCGCGCGATCGCCTGCTCCAGCAGCCGTACCGACTGGCGCATCTCCTCCATGCGGCACAGGTAGCGGTCGTAGATGTCGCCGTGCTCGCCCACCGGCACCTCGAAGTCGTACGTCTCGTAGTCGTAGTACGGGCGGTCCTTGCGGACGTCGTAGGGCACGCCCGAGGCGCGCAGGTTGGCGCCCGAGAGAGCGAAGTTGACCGCGTCTTCGCCCGAGATCACGCCGACGCCCTGGGTCCGACCGATCCAGATCGAGTTGTTGCTGAGCAGCGTATCGACCTCGTCGATCGTCTTCGGAAAGGTGCGGATGAAGTCGAGCAGGCTCTCGATCCACCCCTCCGGCAGGTCGGCCATCATCCCGCCGATGCGCGTCGCCGAGGTGGTGATGCGCGCGCCGGTGTACTGCTCGTGCAGCGTGTAAATGCGCTCGCGCTGCTCGAAGGTGTAGAGGAAGACGGTGAAGGCCCCGAGGTCGATGGCGGTGGTCCCGAGCCAGAGCAGGTGGCTGAAGATGCGGTCCATCTCCATCAGGATCACCCGCAGGACCTTGCACCGCTCGGTGACCTCGACCCCCATCATCTTCTCGACCGCCATGGCGTACGCGCAGTTGTAGATCAACGGCGCCAGGTAGTCCATGCGGTCGGTGAGGGGGACGATCTGGTTCCAGTCCCGATACTCGCCGAGCTTCTCGAAGGAGGAGTGGAGATAGCCGATGTGGGGGATGCAGCGGACGACGGTTTCCCCGTCGAGCTCGAGCACCAGCCGGAGCACGCCGTGCGTCGCGGGGTGCTGGGGGCCGATGTTGATGAGCATGTGGTCCCCGGCGATGTCGCCCTCGACCTCCGGGAGGGTTGCGCCGCTGACCGGCATGATCGGAGCGTGCACCAGCGATCCGCCCGCCGCCAATTCCGGATTGCGCGAGACTTCGTAGACGACGTGACGCGTCATATCCCGTGACCCCCGGCCGAAGGCATCGGGTTCGGGGCGCCCGGCCCGCCTTCGGCGAAGACGTCGGGGAGCGGCTGCCCCAGGAGGTTCGCGATCTCCAGTTCTTCCGGCGAGTAATGGTCCTCGGTCGTCATCGCCAGGGCGCGGCGGGTCTGCTCGGCACGGGAGAAGCGGCCGCGCAGGGGAAAGTCTTTGCGCAGGGGGTAGCCCTCGGAGTAGTTGTACGGCATCAGGATACGCCGCAGGTCCGGGTGGCCGCCGAAGACCACGCCGAACATGTCGTACACCTCGCGCTCGAGCCAGTCGGCGGCCCTCCACAGGTCGACGGTCGAGCGGATCTCGAGCCCGTCCAGGGGCAGCTCGGCCTTGCAGCGGAGCTGCCGTCGGTTTTCGATCGACCAGAGCTGGTAGACCACCTGGATCGGGCGTCCGCCGCCGTAGTCGACTGCCGTGAGGTCTGCCAGGTAGTCGTAGCGGTGTCCGGGCGCATCGCGCAGCCAGGCGAGCATCTCGTGGGCGCGCGTCGCGTCGATGAAGACGACGTGCTCGTCGCCGGCGACGACTTCGTGGCGCAGGACGGCGTCGCCGAACTCCTCCCGCAGCGCCTCGACGGAGGGGTGCTCCGGGAGCGGCCCGACCGGCTCCGGCATTCCCACCGCGTCGAGATCGGCGACCCCGGGCCCGGATTCGAGGCCCGCGAGACCCTCCGCGAAGACGTCCTTGTCGGCTTCGCTCACGCCCGGCGCAGCAACGGATTGCGGGAAGGGACTACCGATGTCCGACGCATGCGCGTGCTACGGCCGACGATCGTTCGGACGCACCAGGGCCCCGGTGCCGACCATCCCGCTCGCCCGGTTCTGATTGGTCGAGTTGCCGAAGGGGGCGGCGATCGCCTCGACCACCGCGCTCGGCAGCGCCGGCTCGCCGGGGGGAAGGTACTCGTCGGGACGCCACTCCTCCGCGGCGCTCGGCTGGGAGTTGCGGATCTTTTCCTGGATCATCAGGAAGCCGTAGATGAGCGCCTCGGGCCGCGGCGGGCAGCCGGGGATGTAGACGTCGACGGGGATGATGGTGTCGATCCCCTGCACCATGCTATACACGTCGAAGACCCCGCCGGACGACGCGCACGCCCCCATCGAGATAGACCACTTCGGCTGCGGCATCTGCTCCCAGATGCGGCGCAGCACGGGGGCCATTTTGTAGGGGACCCGGCCGGCACAGATCAGCAGGTCGGCCTGCCGCGGCGAGAACGACATGCGCTCCATGCCGAAGCGCGACTGGTCGTAGCGTGCCGCCGCGGTGGCCATCATCTCGATGGCGCAGCAGGCGGTGCCGAAGGGCATCGGCCAGAGTGAGTTCGCCCGTGCCCAGTTCATCACCGCGTCGATGCGGGTGGTGAGGAAGCCGGGGGCACCGGAGAAGATCCCCCCCTGCGCGGCGACCACACCGGGATTGTCAGGACGCCGGTCGGGCGTCTCCGCTCCCGCGGGCATCAGCGGGTTGGCCGCCTCGTTCAGTCCCATTCGAGCGCTCCCTTCTTCCATTCGTAGAGCAGACCGACCGTCAGGATGAAGATGAAGATGCCGGCGGCGGCGAAGCCCGGCCACCCCAACTCCCGCATCCCCACGGCCCAGGGGACCAGGAAGACGGTTTCCACGTCGAAGACGATGAAGAGGATGGCTACGACGTAGAACTTGACCGAAAAGCGCTCCCGGGTGCTCCCGAGCGGGGTCATCCCGGACTCGTAGGTGGAACTCTTCACCACCGTGGCGGAGCCGGGCGAAAGCACCCGCGACAGCAACACCATTCCAACCGCCTGCGCGACGGAAACGCCGAGCAGGATCAGCAGCGGGAAGTACGGTTGCAGCATCCGGGCGGCGCGGGGTCGGGCTACTTTGTGAAATCGTTCACTTGTACACGGACCGCGGAGTATAGTGCCCGACGACACCCCGGTCAAGCGATTTTTTCTTTGCGTTTCCGAGGCTTGCCGGCGGCCCACGCCGCGGGTACCTTGCGCCCCGCTTCCCGCCCCGGCTCCCGCCCGCATCTCCCCACCGCATGAGCATCCGTCCGGACCATTGGATCCGCCGCATGGCGCTCGAGCACGGCATGATCGAACCCTTCCAGGACCGGCAGGTCCGCGAGGGCGCGGTTTCGTTCGGCGTGTCGTCGTACGGCTACGACATGCGCGTCGCCGACGAGTTCAAAATCTTTACGAATGTCAACAGCGCGATCGTGGATCCCAAGGCCTTCGACGAACGTTCCTTCGTCTCCTTTTCCGGCGACGTCTGCATCGTCCCCCCGAACTCCTTCGCGCTCGCCCGCTCCGTCGAGTACTTCCGCATCCCCCGGGACGTGATGACGCTGTGCGTGGGAAAATCCACGTATGCCCGTTGCGGCATCATCACGAACGTTACTCCTTTCGAGCCGGAGTGGGAGGGCTTCGTGACCCTCGAGATCTCGAACACGACGCCGCTCCCCGCCAAGGTGTACGCCGGCGAGGGGATCGCCCAGGTCATCTTCTTCCAGTCCGACGACGTCTGCGAGGTCAGCTACGCCGACCGCAAGGGCAAGTACCAGGGCCAGGTAGGCGTCACGCCGCCCCGGCTCTGACCGTTCGGTCGGTGCTTCCCCCTCCTCCCGCTCATGAGCGCCGTCACTCCCCGCCAGCTCGACGCAATCCGCGAGGTAGTCAACATCGGCGCGGGGCACGCGGCCACCAACCTGTCCGAGCTCGTCGGCTTGCGGGTGATGATCTCCGTCCCGCGCATCCGCTGGATCGACTCGGTGGACGACGCCGTCCCGCGCCTCCCGCACGAGGACGCGCTGGTGTCGGTGACGGTGCCGATGGAGGGGGGCGACGCCGGGGCCGAGCGCGCCTCCATCATCCTCGCCCGCACCACCGCGCTGCGCATGGTGGCGATGATGCTCCGCCGCGATCCCTCCGCCGTGCAGGAGATGGGGGAGCTGGAGCGCTCCGCGCTGCAGGAGATGGGGAACATCGTCTGCGCCGCGTACGTCGGCGTCTTCGGCGAGTTCCTCGGACAGGGGCTGCTGATGGGAACGCCGGAGATCCGCGAGGGGCCACCCTCGGAGATGGCCGAGCTGGCCGGCCACGGGCTGCTGATCGAAACGGACTTCGCCTTCAGCAACAGGACCTTCGAGGGGGTGTTCGTGCTGACGCACAGCGCTTCTTCGTTCGACGGCCTGCTCCGCGCGCTGGGGCTCGACGGCGCCGGGTGACGCCGGCGGCGGCCGGAGCGTGAACGCGGGAGCGTTCTCGGCAGCCTCCCGCGCGGGGGAGTGGGAGCGGCTCACCAGCGAACGCTGGGACGCACTGGTGATCGGCGGCGGGGCGACGGGGTGCGGGGTCGCGCGCGAGCTCGCCGCCCGCGGCGTCCGTACCGCGCTGGTGGAGGCGGGGGATTGGGGGGGCGGCACCAGCGGCCGCTCCTCGCGGCTGATCCACGGCGGGCTCCGCTATCTGCAGACCGGCGATTTCGCTCTCGTCTTCGAGGCGCTCGCCGAGCGCCGCCGCCTGCTCGAGCTGGCACCCCACCTGGTCCACCCGCTCCGCTTCCTTTTTCCCGTCTACCGGGGCGGTCCGGTCGGGCTGCGCACGCTGCAGGCGGGGATGTGGCTGTACGACCTGCTTTCGCTCTTCCGGGGGATCGCCCGCCACCGCATCCTCCGCCCCGCCGGCTGCCGGGAGATCGAGCCGGGGCTCGCCAAGCAGGCTTTGCGGGGAGGCGCCCTCTACTTCGACGCGGCGGTAGACGACGTCCGCCTCACCCTGGCCGCGGCGCGCGCGGCGTGGCTGGCGGGTGCCGCGATGGTGCCGCGGGCGGAGGTGGTCCGCTTCCGCTCCGCCGGACGCCACCTCGAAGGCGTGGCTGTCCACGACCGGCTCCGGGGCAGGGATGCCGAGGTGCACGCGCGGCTGGTCATCAATGCCACCGGCCCCTGGTCCGACACCCTGCGGCGGCTCGCCGACCCGGACGTCCGTCC
This sequence comes from Longimicrobiaceae bacterium, assembly GCA_051005515.1. Lineage (GTDB taxonomy): Bacteria > Gemmatimonadota > Gemmatimonadetes > Longimicrobiales > Longimicrobiaceae > JBPCJG01. Next base: position 888 of record JBPCJG010000150.1, on the reverse strand, counting down.
GCGCCTGCGCCCCACCAAGGGGGTTCACGTGATGCTGCGGCGGGAGCGGATCGGCAGCCGGGGGGCGCTGATCTTTGCGTCACCCCTGGATGCCCGGGTGATGTTCGTTCTGCCCTGGCGCGACCGGGTCTACGTCGGGACGACCGACACGGATTATGAGGGGGCAGTGGCCGACGCGGTCGCCGAAGCCGCGGACGTCGACTACCTGCTCGGCTCGGCGAATGGGCTCTTCCCGGACGCCCGCCTCACTCCTGCCGACGTGGTGAGCACCTGGGCGGGGGTGCGCCCGCTGCTGGCAGCGGAGCGGGATCCGCAACTCGCCGCCGGCGCGACGTCGCGCGAGCACGAAGTCTGGCGGGATCGGAGCGGCCTGCTCAACATCGCGGGGGGGAAGTTGACTACGTATCGGGTGATGGCGGTGGAAGCCGCCGACGCGGCCGCGGAGCTCCTGCGCTCGGACGGCGTGGTGGTGGAGACGGCACCCGCCCCAGCACCGCTCCCCGGCGCGCCTCCCCTGCCCTGGGACGCCTTCGCGTCGGCGTTCGCGGAGCGCGCGGCAGGCGTCGGTCTGGACGACGAGGTCGCCGACCACCTCGCCCGGGCGTACGGCACCGATGCGGAGGCCATCCTGCGACGGATCGCGGACGACGCGGCCCTCGGGGCGCGTCTCCTCCCGGATCTCCCCTACGTCCGCGCGGAGGTGCCGCACGCGGTGGAGGAGGAGATGGCGCTCACGCTGGAGGATGTGCTGGCGCGCCGGCTGCACCTTTTTCACGAAGCCGCCGAAGGCGGCGTGGACGTCGCCCGCGCCGTCGCCAAGCAGATGGCGCCGCTCCCCGGGATCGGCTGGGAGGAGGACAGGATCGAGGTGGAAGTCGCCGCCTACGC
>JBPCJG010000149.1:0-4931 GCA_051005515.1 Longimicrobiaceae bacterium | reverse complement strand
TGGGGCAGATCTTTCACGATCTCTTCCCGGTGGACTTCTGGGTGGGACCCGGGGTTTCCTTCGACGACGGGCTGCTCGACGTCTGCATCTACGCCCCCCGCCATCTCCCCGATGTCGCCGCGATGCTCTGGAAGGTGTCGCGCGGCCTCCACCGGGGCGACCCGCGCATGGCCTTCCTGCAGGCGGAGCGTGTACGCATCGAAGCCGACCCGCCGCAGGCGGTGCAGATCGACGGCGAGGTGGCGGGGCGCACGCCGCTGGAGGCACGGGCGGTGCGGGGGGGGGTGCGGGTGCTGGTTCCGGGTTGAGACTGCAGGACACCGGCCGATGGTACAGCTCGTTGACGGTGCATCGCAGATGTAGCTATAATAGCTAATCAAGTCCTTCACTGCCAAGGAGCCCCCGATGACCCGCCGACGCAACCGTTCCGAGCCACCCCGAGGCGCCTCGAATAGCGGTGCGGTCGTAGTCATGAGTTCGACCGAGGCGCAGAACGGGTTCGGCCATCTCCTCGACAGGGTTTCCAAAAACGACACGGTCGTCATCACGAAGCACGCGGCGGCTCACGCCGTAATTATGTCGGTGGAGCGGTACGAAGCGCTCACCCAAGAAGAATCATCCATCCTCGACGATCTCACTGACGAGTTCAACGCCCTGTTGGCGGGCATGCAGACGCCCGCAGCTCGCGCGGCGGTGCGAGACGCATTCCGGGCGTCACCAGACGAGCTCGCCCGTGCGGCGATCGCGGCCGCGCGTCGCGCGGGTTGAGGGCCGGATCGACAGAAGCGCCTTCCATTTACGTTTTCGCCGGGACCAATGGGGCCGGCAAGAGCAGCGTAGCAGGTTCCGCGATCCGCGAGCGCGGCGCCGACTACTTCAATCCCGACGAGGCGACCCGACGAGTTCTGAACGCGAACCCCGGCATGGGCCTGGCCGAGGCGAACAGTCGGGCTTGGCTGCATGGCAAGCGGCTGCTCGAGAAGGCCATTGCGGATCGACTGAACTTCGCATTCGAGACGACTTTGGGAGGCAATACCATCCCGGCGCTGCTCGAGAGAGCCCACAGCTCCCGAATCGCAGTGCGGGTCTGGTACGTCGGATTGGAAGGACCGGAGCTCCACATCTCGCGAGTCCGGGCACGTGTAGAGGCCGGAGGGCACGACATTCCGGCTGCGCGAATCCGCGAGCGCTACGATCGAAGCCGTGATAATCTGATTCGTCTTCTCCCGAAGCTCACCGAACTTAGGGTGTTTGACAACAGTGAGGAGGGTGATCCGAAGTGCGGCGAGATGCCGACGCCGCGGCTGATCCTGTATTCCGTAGACGGAGTGATCCTGAGGGCGTGCCGAGTGGCCGCTGTTCCCGAGTGGGCCAAGCCGATCTATATGGCGGCGCTTCGAGTTTACAGGATCTAACCCCTACGGCAAGCGGAGCGGGTGCGCGTCGAAGCCGACCCGCCGCAGGCGGTGCAGATCGACGGCGAGGTGGCGGGGCGGACGCCGCTGGTGGCGCGGGCGGTGCGCGGAGGCGTGCGGGTGCTGGTGCCGGAATGAGGGGGTGGCGCGCTGTCGACACCGCAGTCGGTCTGCCATTTTAGATTGCGGGGGCAGCGTGCCGTTCATGAAGTCCCCGACCTGAATCAGAAGCCGTAGCGAATGAATGACACACGCCACCCTCCCGACGCCGCTTCAAGCGTGCACCGCTACGGCGATTTCCCCGAGCTGTTCTGGGATCTCGAGCCGGACGCCATCGTCGACGCGCGACACCCCTCCATTCTAGCCCGCATTCTGGTCTGCGGCAGCATGGACGTGATCCGCACGCTAGTCTCCTTCGCCGAGGTTCGGCGGCAGCTTCCGGATTTGCCGATGCCCGAGCACGCGCGACGCTTCTGGGGGGTCGTCGTGGACCGGCTCCCGCCACACGTCGTGGCGAGCTCTGCGGGGGGCGGGGCCAGTGCGTAACGCCGATCGCCGCGTGGTGGGGCCGCTGCAGCTCCGGCTCCTGCGCATCGTGGCTGACGTCAACCAGATCTACCCGGTGCCGGATCTCCGACTGAAAGGAGGAACGGCGTTGTCGGCGTACCATCTCGTGCATCGGGAATCTCGCGATCTCGACCTTTTCGCAGCCCCGTCACTGAACGCGTCGGAGTTCGGGGAGCTGGTCAGGGAGGAGGCGGAGCGTGAGGGGGTGCAGATGTCGGCGGTCGGTCCGGCCAGTCTCGGATATGCGACGTACCTTGCCAAGCTGAGAGACGCCGCAGTGCGGCTCGACTTCGCGGCTGCATCGTCGTACCGTCTGGACTCGTTCGATGAGACGGCGGAGGGCGTCCGCATCGCCTCCTACGCGGACCTGTGCGCGGGGAAACTGCACGCGATCTGTGACCGTTTCGCGGAACGGTATTTCGTGGACTTGCTGGTGCCTGCGGGGTGAGCAGTTGCGGTCGCACTCGATCAGGGAGTGAGTTGCCGGTGGAACTCACCGGCTTGATAGACCGCGCCGTTCACGTCCTGATCAGCGAGCCGTGGCATTTCACGTCGGCTGCGGGAGACAATGTGATCAGTGGCCGAATCACCGCAGCATCTCTTGATGACGAGCCGGTAGAGTGGCTTATCTGTCCGCTTCGCCGTTCAGCAGCAACGGTGTGATCGTTTCGAGCGTCGCTGCAGTCTCGCGTTGCGCCGAAAAGCTCAGCCGCCGTCTGCTCGTCACGCCCGCAGTAACGGTCAACCTGCCGTATCGGCCCGACGGGGCGAAACTGGGTCCAGCTGATTTGCGCAGGAGTCTTTCGAACCAACGCGGAATGAGTTTCCTAATCGGTTCGCTGCGGCTGCTCAGATGATCAGCGCAGCGTGCCTGGTTTTCTCAACGTGAAGAGGCCCGCCGAGTTCGGCGGGCCTCTTCAGTGTGAGTCGAGCGAGCTAACGACTACCGGCCTCGCCCGTTGCCGGGCCTACCCCCAGGCCCCTGAGGGCTTCGGGTGACGGGTGTCCCGGGGGTGCCGGTCACCGCGAAATACGCGTTCACGCTGCCGTGACCGAAGAACGGATCCTTGCCCGGCTTGCCGACGTCCTCAGCGGTCCGCTGCAGCTCGGCGATGACCTGCGAGGGCTTCATCTCGCCACCGTTCTGACCAATGATCAGCGCGGCGACACCGGAGGCATGTGGCGCGGCCATGCTCGTTCCGGCCGTCCATCCCCATCCGTCAGCGATGGTGCTGAATACCAGGTCGAACACCCAGCAGGGGCGGGTTAGCACGATCGTGCAAGTCTGGCCGCTCGCCCGTAGATCGAAATCCACGTTGCCGCCGGGGGCAGACACGTCGATGGCCCGCTGTCCGTAATTCGTGTAGAAGGCGGGCACGAAGAAGATGGCATCCGGCGCGAAAGGATCCAGCGCCCAGCCCTCGGGGCCGTAGGCGGAGACCGAGACGACGTGCGGCAGATCCGCCGGTAGCACCATCAGGTCACGAGTCTTGTTCCGGTTCAGGCCGCCGTTGCCCGCCGAGGCGATCAGCGTCACCCCCTGCTGGAAGGCGTAGTTCGTCGCCCGCCGTTGCGAGTTGATCAGCTCGGCTGCCGCGCTGCCGGCGCTCCGCGGCACGCTCCCGCTGAGGCTCATGTTGACGATGTCGCAGTCGATGTTTGCGGCGTAGACGATCGCGTCGTTGATCCGCGAAAACGGTGCTCCCCCGCCGAAGTCGGAAAAGACGCGAAGCGAGACCAGCTCCACTTCCGGCGCGACTCCGATGGTCCCCACCCCGTTGTCCGCCGCGCCGATCGTCCCGGCGACGTGCGTTCCGTGGCTGAAGAAAAAGCCCGGGACGGTGAAGGGGGTTTCTCCCGGAACGAACGACTTGCTGAGCTCGGTGTTGATGTTGGGCGCGAGGTCGGGGTGGTCCGCGTCGATACCACTGTCGATCACGCACACGCGGACGCCGGCGCCGAACTCACCCGAGGTGTTCCATGCTTCCGGAGCATCGATTGCATCGTGCCCCCACTGCAGGTCGAAGAAGAAATCGTCTTCTCCGCTGGCTGGAGGGTTGCCGATCGCATCCAGTCCCACGTTGTCCTCCGCCACGATCGGCGGCTCGATCCAGTCTATCACGAGGTCCGGCACCACAGACCGGATGCCGCCGATCCGCGCCGCACGCTTAGCGAAATTTGGATTGGCTGAGGTGGCGAGGGCCGTACCGATCTCCGGGGTGGTGCTCGTGAGTTGACCGCCCGCCGCCTGGATCTGCTCGCGCAGGTTCGCGGGGAGAGCGGTACCCTGGGCGAGGACGAGGTAGGAGTTCTCGCCCTTGTTCGCCCCCTGCTTCGCGAGCGCCGGCCCTTCCGGAGCCGTCGGTGAGATGGGTGCGTCTTCCGAACACGCCGCCAGTCCGACGGCGCCTGCGAGGAGCAAGGTTGCGAGCTTGAGTTGCTTCATCCGATCTCTCCTGAGAGAAGGTGGCGTGCGGCGGCGCCGCGGCAGGTCTCCGGCAGCTGGACGGTCTCGCGAGAGACTCCGGGCTTTGCGGACCGACCTCGCGGTCGGGGTGCCGTGATCGGAGGAGGTTGGACACGCATGATCTCGTCGCGGTGCCGAAGCGATCCGCGAGCCCATCTGCCCGCCCAAACGAATGTGTGTGTCAAGCAACGTACCCCCCGGGTCGAACGCTCGTCAAGCCCGCGCCGGAATTGTTTTTACACGTCCTCGAACTCGGACCGGGGGAGTTGAAGAAAAGGCAGTTCGCCGGTACGTTTCCGGGATGCCCGACAGCGCCAATCGACCTCCCGAGTCCCTCCCGAGCGCGGACGAGTTTCTCGTCGTCCGCGGCGCGCGCGAGCACAACCTGCAGAACATCGACGTTTGCATCCCGCGCGACCGGCTGACCGTCATCACCGGGCTTTCCGGCTCCGGCAAGTCTTCGCTCGCCTTCGACACCATCT
>JBPCJG010000148.1:0-5782 GCA_051005515.1 Longimicrobiaceae bacterium | reverse complement strand
GTCCGGCTCACCGCGATCCGGACGCTGGCGCGGATCGGGACCGGTGACGCGCTGCCCGAAATCCGACGCCTCGGCAGCGAGGATCCCGACGCGCTCGTGCGGCAGGCGGCGACCGATCTCGTGCGGGGGGTCGACGCCGCGGAATGACACCCCTCAGCGACGAGGAGTTTCGCCTCTTCCGGGAGTGGCTCGCCGACGAGTACGGCCTCTGCTTCGGCGAGGAGCGACGCGACATCCTGCGCTCGCGCCTGGAGCCGCTGCGGAGTGAGCTGCGCTTCGCTTCCTTCCGGGAGCTCTACTACCACCTGAACTTCGACTCCGCCGGTTCGGGTGTGCAGGAACGTCTGCTCCCCTTCCTCACCAACAACGAGAGCTACTTCTGCCGCGAGCGACCGCAGCTCGAGCTGCTCGGCAGCGAAATTCTTCCGGCGCTTCGCGATCGTTTGCGGGCTGCTGGTGAAAAGGAGCTGCGCGTGCTCAGCGCCGCCTGTGCCGCCGGCGAGGAGGCATACACGCTGGCGATCGTCGTGCGCGAGTCTGGCTTCTTTCCCCCCCCCTGGCGCGTGTCCATCACCGGCGGCGATCTCGACGCGGACGCGTTGGGGCGCGCCTGTCGAGGAACGTACGGGGCGAACGCCCTCCGCGGGGTCGAGCCCGACTTCCGGGCGCGATTCTTTCGTGAGCAGACGTCGGGTGTGTGGGAGATCGACGAAAGGGTGCGACGCATCGTCGCCTTCCGCCCGCTCAATCTGGTCGACGCCGACTGGAGCACGACCCTGCCGCCTCAACATGTGATCTTTTGCCGCAACGTGCTGATCTACTTCGATGACCGTGCCGTGGCCCGGGCGGTGGAGCAGCTCCACCGGGCATTGGTGCCGGGCGGCTACCTCTTCCTCGGCCACGCGGATTCGCTCAACCGCGTCACCACGCCGTTCATGGCCGAACGCCGCCCCGGGGTCATCTGTTATCGACGGATGGATGACTGAGCCGACGGTCGGAAGCGTCCGCGTGGCGGTGGTCGACGACTCGGCCTTCATCCGGCGGGCCGTGGTGCGGATGCTCTCCGACGTGCCGGGCATTTCGGTGGTGGCGACCGGGTGCAACGGTCGCGAAGCCGTAGATCTCGCGCGGCAGCTCCATCCCGACGTGATAGTGATGGACGTGAACATGCCGGAGATGGATGGGCTTTCCGCACTCGAGCGGATCATGCGCGAGGCGCCCACCGCGGTGCTCGTGCTGAGCACGGTCACCTCGGAGGGGGCCGAAGTCACGCTGCGCGCGCTGGAGCTCGGCGCCGTGGACTTCATCGACAAGACCACCGCCGGCACGGCGATGGACATCCACGAGCTCCAAGCGGTGCTGCGCGACAAGGTGCTCGCCGTCGCCGGGGTGCAGCCACCGCCTCCGCGTGCAGCGTCGCCGCCCCAGCCGAGAGCCGAGCGACTCGTTCCCGCGCAGCTCGCGAGCAGCGCCACGGTGGAGCTGATCGCGATCGGAGCGTCCACCGGCGGACCTCGGGCGCTCAGCCGGCTGCTTCCGAACCTGCCTGCGGATCTCCCCGTTCCGATAGTGATCGCTCAGCACATGCCGGAGGGATTCACCTCCACCCTCGCACAGCGGCTGGACAATCAGTCGCAGGTGGCGGTCCGGGAAGCTCGGGATGGAGACGCGCTCGAGCCGGCGCTGGCGCTGATCGCCCCGGGAGGCAAGCAGATGCGCGTGGTCCGTGAGGACGGCAGGCTCGTCGCCAGGGTGAGCGGCGGAGCACCGGGTGAGCTCCACCATCCGTCGGTGGACCTGCTCTTCCGCAGCATCGCCGACGCCGTAGGTTCCGGAACCGTCGCAGTCGTACTCACCGGAATGGGAGCGGACGGCGCGGCTGGGTTGCGTCAGGTGCGGGACGGCGGAGGCAGGACGGTAGCCGAGAGCCAGGACACGGCGGTGATCTACGGCATGCCCAGGGCGGCGGGAGAGTGGGCCGACGAAATCCTGCCGCTCGATCGCATCGCTCCCGCGCTGGTGGCTTTCTGCATGAGCGGGGCTGCGGAGGGCGGCGGATGACCTCGGCGCGGGTCCTGGTCGTCGACGACCAGCGCATCCCGCGTGTCGCCGTCTCGCGGGTGCTGGAAGAGGCGGGGTACGCGGTGGCCGCGGAAGAAAGCGGACGGCGCGGCATCGAGCGCGCCCACGCCTGGAACCCCGACGTCATCATCCTCGACGTCCACATGCCGGAGATGGACGGCTTCGCGGTGGTTGAAGCCCTGAAGCGCAACGAGGACACGGCTCCGATCCCCGTAATCTTTTTGACGGCGACCGCACCCCGCGACGAGCTCGTCGTCAAGGGCCTCGACCTCGGGGCGTACGACTTTCTCAGCAAGGGGTGCAGCCGCGCAGAATTGCTCGCGCGGGTGGGCGTGATGACACAGATCAAGCGCGGGTACGACGAGCTCAAGGCCATCGCTCGCGTCTCCGATACGCTGGTTCGGACGCTGGAACCGGCCGAGCTGGCGCGCCTCTTCGTCGAGCAGATCAAAGAGGTCTTCCGCGCCGACGCCGCGCTGCTGCAGGTGGCCGCCGAAGATGAGCATGGATCGGGGCTCACCGCCGCCAGCGGCCTGCGGAGCGACGGCCGGGAAGTGGAAACCTTCGGCTCTGCACTCCTGGAACAGCTCAGCGGCCGTGCGGAGGAAAGCGTCGACCTGGCGGCGTTGGGGGACGCGGGGGAGATCGCGCGTAGTCACGGTTTCGCATCGGCGATCGGCGTGAGGGTCGATCCTACGGACGGGAAGCCGCCCGTGCTGCTCGCGGGCTTCGCGGAGCGGGAGGATGCGTTCCGCGGGCCCTCGGACGCCGCCCTGCTCCGCCTGCTGGCGAACCAGGCGATCACCGCGCTCGACCACGCTCTGCTGCACGCCCGCACCCGTGAACAGGCGGAGCACCTCGCCCGCGCCATGTCGGAGCGGTCTCGCTTCTTTGCCTCGATGAGCCACGAGCTCCGCACGCCGATCAACGCGGTGATGGGGTACGGGCAGCTGCTGGAGGACGAGGCATACGGGAAGCTGGACGAAAAGCAGGCGCATGCGGTGGGCCGCATCCGCCGCAGCGCGCAGCACCTTCTCGAGCTGGTCAACGACGTGCTCGACATCTCCAAGATCGAAGCCGGCAAGCTGGAGATCATCCCCGAGCCCACCGACCTGTGCGCGCTGCTGCGCGACACGCTCACGTCACTCCACCTGCAGGCGAAGGAAAAGGAGCTCGAGCTGAGCGTCGACGCACCGGCGAGCCTGACGATTTCGACGGATCCGGCACGGGTGCGCCAGATCCTCCTGAACCTGCTTTCCAACGCCATCAAGTTCACGAATGAGGGCGCCGTGCGCGTATCGGTGACCCCGCTGCCGGCAAGCGACGATGCTGTGGATCCGGTGGCAGAGATCCGGGTCACCGACACGGGACCCGGAATCGAGCCCGCCGACCAGCGGCGGGTCTTCGACGAGTTCGAGCAGGTGGAAGGCTCGGCCGCGTCTGGCGGTACCGGATTGGGTTTGGCGATCTCTCTCCGTCTCGCGCATCTGCTCGGCGGCGAGCTGACGCTGGTGAGCCGGCCGGGCGAGGGATCGGAGTTCACGCTCCTGCTGCCGGCTTCGGTTCCTCCTCCCGAAGCGCGCGAGGAAGAGGAATGACGGCACCGGCGGGAACGGACGTCACGACCATTCTGGTGGCGGAAGACCATGCGGACAGCCGCGAAGCTTTCTGCACCCTGCTGGAAGCCTACGGCTATCGGGTGCTCACCGCGCGCAACGGGCGCGAGGCGGTCGAGGTGGCGCTGGCAGAGCACCCGGAGCTCGTCCTGATGGACCTGATGATGCCGGAGCTCGACGGACTGGGGGCCACCCGCGAGCTGCGCGCGAGCGCGGCATTCACGCAGGTGCCGATCCTCGCGATCACCGCCATGGAGGGAGCGGTGCAGACCAGCCGCGAGGCAGGGTGCGACGCACTGCTGGCCAAGCCGATCGACGTTCGCGCGCTCCTGGACGCGATTCGAGAATGGCTGGAGCGAGCGTCCACCAGGGAGTGATGCGCGGCGCCGGGCACACGACCTTCTGCCGGGCCCATAAAGGACCCGGCAGGTCACCGCGCGTCCTCGCGGACGCGATAACCCGTGTGTTCCGCCCGCACCTGTGTTCCCGCCCGGAAGGGCGAGCTTTGCCTTGCCGGGGGTTTTATACCCCCGGCGACTCGCTGGTGAACGACTCTGGATTCCCGCCTGCGCGCGAATGACTGCCGATGGGGCACACGCAGAACCCCCGGGCCGATCGGCCCGGGGGTTCTGAACTTTCCGAACCGCGTTGCCGTTCAGCCGATGTTCGGGTTGTTCAGCCGCTCCACGTCGGGCAGCGGTAGACAGGTATCGGTTCCATACACTCCGCCGTTGCGATAAGGGGTGCCGGGAGCGGGGGTGAGCTCCAGCCCCAGGCGGCGAACGTCGTAGAGGCGGTGCCCCTGGAGGAACAATTCCCGCGCCCGCTCCTCGCTCACCTGTCGCTGGATTTCCGCCGGATCGCTGCTGCTGAACGCCGGTAGACCGGCCTCGGCGTGCAGCTCGTTGATGATCCCCACGGCGGTCTCTCCCCCCTGCACCTCCGCGATGATCAGCTGCGCCTCGTTTCCGGTGGCAAGTGGAATGGGTGCGGAGGCCGTCGTGTACTTGGTCTGGGCGAAGATCTCGAGTCCAGTCGTGGATTTCTGCCCCGTGTCGATCACCCGGACACGTGGGTCGGCGACGCCCCCGAAAGTCAGGTCGCGGAATGCCGGCGCCACCGTGGTCACCAACCCGTCCGCCGGGTTGTTCTGGTCGTAGACCCGATTTTCGCGGCGGCTGGGGGCGTCGGCTGCGGTCGAGTTGAAGACGAAATCCTTTGGCACCTGCATGGCGTCGGCCACGGCGCCCGCACCGTTCCCGAGATCGAGCCGCGCCCGGGCACGGCCGACGTAGGCCGCGTTCAGGATCTCGGTGTTCCCCGCCGTCTGGGCTGCCGAGATCGCCAGGGTGAAGCGCTCTTCCGCCTTACGGAAGAGCTCCGCCGGCTGCACCTCGCCGCCCGGGTCGAGATCCGCGTCGAGCAACACGCCCGAACAGAATCCCTCACCCAGCAGCAGGTGGGAGAATGCGGAGTACAGCGCCGCGGTCGCGATCAGCGAGGTCCGGTCGTCAACCTGAGCATCCGTCCACCCCTGCAGGAGCTGCAGGGCGTTCTCCGCCGTGAAACGGGCGGTCGACAGCGGCGTGTATACTCCGAGCGCCTCGCAGCCGAAGGTCGCGTAGCGGCTGTCGTCCGGACGTACGTCGCGCTGGTCGTACGGCCACCGGCTGGCCGTCTGCGTAGCGTCTTCCAGCTCGTCGGTCATGATGCCGGTGAGGACGACGTACGCGCCGTAGGCGCAGTCGAAGTCGGCGATCACACCATTCACCAGCAAACCGGCTTTGGAGGGGTCGTTCAGATCGTCCGCCGGGATCAGACCCGGAGCTTCGACGTCCAGCACGCTGCCGCAGGCGGCGGTGAGGACGATCGCGACGACTGCCGCGAACGGTTGGAAGAGCGGGTTACCCCCACTCCGGCGGGTACCACGAAGCTGCTTGCTCATCGTCTACTCCCGTGTCGTGAGGTGTCCGCTAGAAGGTGAGGTTGACGGTCGTGACGAACTGCGTGAGCTGCGGAACCACGTTCTGTTCCCAACTGCTCTGTCCGCCGCCCCGGCTGCCGCCCAGGAACATCGCTTCCGG
>JBPCJG010000147.1:0-3283 GCA_051005515.1 Longimicrobiaceae bacterium | reverse complement strand
AGCTCGACAAGAAGGTGGACGCGGCGCTGGAGGACGTGAAGCCGCGGATCGATGCCCGCATGCGCGACGCCCAGCCCCGCGTGGACCGCTTCGTCTCCGAGATCCAGCCGCGCGTGGACTCGCTGATTCAGAAGATGCAGTCGGCGCTCGAGGATCTGCGCCGCGACTTCGAAGACCGCGCCACCCGCGCGGAGACGGGGTGGCAACCGGAGCCGCCGCCGCCGCAGCCCTCCGGCGGAGCGAGCCCGCCGCCCCCGGGGTCGCACGCGACGCCGGAGCCGCCCAACCAGACGCCGGAGACGCCCGGATCCACGTCGTCGGCTCCTGAGCAGCCGCACTCCCGTCCTCCTTCCGACGTGCCTCCGGTCTGATCCGGAGGGTAACAGCAAGAAAGAGCGGGCCGCCGGATGATTAGCGGCCCGCTCTCTCGTAGGTGCTTCGGTCGCCTCTACTGCCGCCGGGTCAGGCGCGCGGCGGCCGGTCGCCTCGACCGGTAAGCCACTCGATCGCCTTGAGGAAGAAGTAACCGAGCAGCAGGAAGGGGGCGATCTTGAAGAGAAAAAAGAAACCGACTCCCACCGCGATCCCCAGGGCCCAGAACGCCACCTTGAGCAGCGCGATCGCTACCAGCGCCATGATGAACCAGGTGAGCAGCGTCCCCGCGAGTGAGCGATCGTCCGTCATGGTAGTGTCTCCGTGGTTTGATGTGTCCGCATTCCCTCCTACGGGGCACCCCCGGGAGAGGTTTCAGGAGGGTTCGCGTCAATGCCGGAGAGATAGGTATGATGTCATTCCCGCGAAGGCGGGAATCCAGTGTCGTCCACGTCAGCGCTGAGAGACCCTGGCCCCCGGCCTGCGCCGGGGTGACGATTTCTGTCGGATCCGAACCGTGCGTTCCAGGTCGTCGCGCGCCTGGAGGACCTTGCGGCGCAGGTCGAGCGGCAACTCCGGGTTGTCCGCGAGAAAGTCGTCCACGACGCCGAGCGCTTCGGCTCCCGTCTGCCCGCCGAGGAAGTCGGCCACCCACTGCGGCAGAAAGAAGATGCGGCGGTTTTCGCGGATCCACTCCAGTTGCTCCAGCGCGGGCCGGAGGTAGGGGAGCGTCAGCGCCGCCTGCGCCGGGTCGTTGAAGGCGTCGAGACTCGCCGTCACCCACGCTTCATTCAGCTCCGGGTCGTCCAGGTAGCGGCGGAAATACTCCGCCTTGTTCGCGGCGTTGGGGATCGCCGCGCCGGCGACGAAGGCGCGCCGCGGCGCTTCGGCGGTGGTGTCGCGCGCCTCCTCGGCGCGCAGGAGGGAGTCCGCGGCGGGGTCGCCGACGGCGAGCAACGTGGTGACCGCCCGCCAGCGGCTGGGCTGTTGCAGCGGCTCGCCGTCGAACCGGCGTCCGCCGGCGAGGTACTCCCGCAGCACGCCCTGGACGGCAGGAGTGCGCGCCCCGGCGAGCAGCGCGTCGAGACTCGCCTTGCGCAGCCCGTACGGCAGCCCGGCGTCCTGCGCCCGCGCGAGGAGGAGCCGCTCCCAGCGCGGCTGGAAGCGCGCGCTCTCGGTGGCGTCGAGGTAGCGCGCGAGGGCGGTGCCCGCACGCCCCAGGATCGCCGCGGCGATCTGCTCGTCCGTCTCCCCAGGCAATTCCCGCAGCGCCAGCTCGACGTACTCCGCCGGGGGGAGCCGCGCCTCGCGCACCAGCTCCCAGAGTCCTCCCCACGCCATCGCGCGGAGCAGCTCGTCTTCCAACCCGCCGACGTGCGCGAGCAGGTACTCCGCGCTCCGGTCATCCAGCAGAAAAAGGCCGTAGCCGTAGTCGCCGTCGTTGGCGAAGATCCAGTCGGGCTCCGGAAGTCTAGCCGCGGCCGCAACCTCGGTGGTGTTGCCCGTGAACTCGACGGGGAGCACCACGTCGTCTCCTCCCGCGTAGCCGAGGCGCACCCGGACCCGGCCGGGCCACCATCCCCCCGCATCGCCTTCCATCTCCCTCGCCGGCCGCTGCGTCAGCGCCAATCGCCGGATCGTGCCATCCTCCGTTTCCAGCCGCGGCTCGACCACGGGGATCCCCGCGCGCAGGATGTACTGCTCGGCAAAGGGTTGGAGTGACATGCCGGAGCTTGCCTCGAGCGCCGCGAGCAGCTCGCGCCAGTCGGCGTTGCCGTACGCGTGGCGGCGCAGAAAGGTTTGCACGCCTGCCTGAAAGGCGGAGTCGCCCACCAGGAAGTCGAGCTGCTTAAGGATCCCCGGTGCCTTGTTGTAAACGATGGGGCCGTAGTTGCTCTTGGCAAGGTCGAGGTTGGGGAGCTCCTGCCAGACGGGCGTGGTCCCGGCGGTCACGTCCACGCCGTATGCGAGCGGCTTGTTGCGCAGGTAGAACGTCTTCCACGCGCCGCTGCCGGGGTCGAGCGCGGCCTGCATCTTCGCCGCCAGGTAGGTGGCGAAGCCCTCCTTCAACCAGAGGTCGTCGAACCAGCTCATGGTGACGAGGTCACCGAACCACTGGTGCGCGACTTCGTGGTAGATGGTACCCTTGCGCGCTAGCCGCTCGCTGAGCGTCGGCGGCTCGCGGAAGACGAAGCGGTTCTCGTTGTAGAAGATCGCGCCGACGTGCTCCATGCCGCCGAAGGGCAAGGCGGGGGCGAGGAGCAGGTCCAGCTTCGCGAACGGGTAGCGCATTCCGAAGTAGTCTTCGAGCCACGCCAGCGCGTCGTGGTTGATGCGGAGCAGGGTGTCGGTGTCCACCTCGCCGCGCTGTGAGCGGCGGGCGTAGAGGGTGATGGGACGCTCGCCCTGCGGCGCCGACGTCCATGTCTCCCAAGGCCCCGCGGCGAAGGCGACCAGATAGGTGGAGATGGGTTCGGTGGGAGCGAAGCGCCAGCGCACGCCGCGAGCGACCGGGTCGCGCCCGACCTCCTTGCCGTTGGCGAGCACCGTCCATCCGGCGGGTGCGATGACGGCGACGGTGAACACTCCCTTGAGATCCGGCTGGTCGAACGAGGGGAAGAGGGCGTTGGCGTCGGCGGGGACCAGCAGCGTGTATTCGTAGGTGGCGCTGTCGGACGGGTCGTCGAAGCGGATCACGCCGGCGCCCGCGGGGGCGATGCGGCCGGCGAAGCGGAACGCCAGCCGGTTCTCACCGGCGCGCAGGTGGCGCGCGGGGATGCGGATGTGCCCGTCGCTCCACACGTAGTCGTCGAGTGCGGCACCGTTCGCGGATACGCTGTCCAGCACAGTGCCGCGGAAGTCCACCAGCAGGTCGCCGGCGCCCGGCTGGCGGAGGAAGCGCAGCTCCAGC
>JBPCJG010000146.1:0-6342 GCA_051005515.1 Longimicrobiaceae bacterium | reverse complement strand
TCACGACAGCGGCAGCGGCACCCGCCGCCGCCGCGGCGTCCAGGTAGTCGTGCGCGTCGAAGCGCTCCCCCGCGAGCGCGACGAACAAGCTGCCGGGCGTCAGCGCGCGGGTGTCGGTGCTCACCCCCGCGAAATCGTCCGGGAGTTCCGCCGGCATTCCCGCGTCCAGCGCCGCGGCGACACGTTCCCGCGTCCAGCGAAAGGCGCTCACGCACCACCTCCACGCCAGCAGGCACGCACGATCTCACGCTCGTCGAAGGGGCGGCGCTCCGCACCCTGGAGCTGGTAGCGCTCATGCCCTTTGCCGGCGAGCAGAACCAGGTCTTCGCGCGATGCCTCGTGCAGCGCCCGCTCGATCGCTTCGCGGCGGTCGAGGATGCGCAGCCGCGGCAGGGCGTCCATCCCCGCTTCGATCTCGTCGGCGATCCGTTCCGGGGCCTCGCTGCGCGAGTTGTCGGAGGTGACGATCGCGAGGTCGGCGTGTTCGGCGACCACGCGGCCCATCTCCGGCCGCTTGCCGCGGTCGCGATCACCGCCGGCGCCGAAGACGACGATCAGCCGCCCGGAGGCGAGCGGGCGCAGGGCTGCGAGCGCACCGGCGAGCGCGGCGGGGGTGTGCGCAAAGTCGATCACCACGGTGGGAGCTCCGGCGGGTCCCGGGACGCGTTCCAGCCGACCGCTCACCTGCGGCAGCGTTGCCAGCGCCGCCGCGATCTCATCTTCCGAAACCCCCAGCCCCCACGCGGCGGCGGCTGCTGCCATCGCGTTGGCGGCGTTGAAGGCACCGAGCAGGGGGAGGCGGAGCCGGTGGCGCTCCGCGCCCAGGTGCAGGTCGAGGACGGTACCGGCGGCGTCGCCGCTCACCACCTCGGCGCGCACTTCGGCGTCCGCCACGCTCCCGAAGCGCAGCAGCCTGCACCCGTCGGGAACGGCAAGCTCCCGCCACGCCGGGTCGTCGGCGTTGGCCACCGCGACGCCGCCCGGCTTGAGCAGCCCCGCGAGGCGCAGCTTGGCCGCGCGGTATCCATCCAAGGTGCCGTGATAGTCGAGGTGGTCGCGGCTCAGGTTGGTGAACACCGCCGTGTCGAAGCGGACCGCGGCCACCCGCTCCTGATCGAGGGCGTGGGAAGACACCTCCATCGCCAGGGCGCCGACGCCGTTCTCGACTACGTGGCGGAGCCACGCCGCCACCTCGACCGGACCCGGCGTCGTCAACCCCTCCGTGCCCGGACAAACGCTGCCGTCGGGGGCGATCAGTCCCAGCGTGCCGAGGGAGGCGGCGCTGCGGTTTCCGGCGCCGAGCAGGTGCCTGAGAATCGCGGCGACGGTGGTCTTGCCGTTGGTGCCGGTCACCCCCACCAGCGTCAACTCTTCCCACGGGTCGGCGTGGAAGGCCGCGGCGGCGTGCGCGGCGGCCAGCCGACCGTTTCGCACCCGGTATTGCGGGAGCGATACGTCCGGATCGGCCTCCTCTACCAGTGCGGCGACGCTGCCCCGCTCCGCGGCATCGGCGAGAAAGAGGTGCCCGTCGGCTGCCATTCCGCGAGTGGCGCAGAAGAGCTCCCCCGGGCGGATGCGGCGGGAATCGGTGCGCACTCCGCGCACCGTGACTCCACCCGGTTCCCGCACGTCCCCCGCGAGCACACCGCGCTCCAGCAAGCGCGCCAGGATCGAGGCCAGCGTTACCTCTTCGTTCATTCGACTTTCCCCACCAGCGTCACGGTGTCTCCCACCGCGAGCGACGTGCCGGCATCGGGACGGGTGGCGCGCACCGGACCCTTCCCCGCGAGTCGGACGTGCAGGCCGAGTCCGTGGAGGCGATGGGCGGCCTCGCGGAACGGGCGTCCCGCGAGGCGAGGCACTGCCACCGCCCCGCGCGGCTCGGCGCCGACTTCGGCGGGGATCGCGAGGTCGAACACGTACGCGCCCCCGCCCGTCGGAAGCGCGCCGCCCTGGTCGGCAGCGTCCGCCGCCGCGAGCCCGCTCCCGCGCGAAATCCCCCTGCCCCCCAACCCGGACGAGCGCGCTGCCAGGATCGCCCGCAGAGTTTCGCGGGTGACGGGTGCGGCGGCGGCGCCCCCGTAGAATTCGCCGCGCGGCTCGTCGAGCTTTACGAGGATCACGAACAGGGGATCGTTCGCGGGGAAGTAGCCGACGAAGCTCGCCGTGTAGCTCCCCGGAAGGTAGCGGCCGCCGGGCCCGGTACGGCGCGCGGTGCCGGTCTTCCCCGCGACGGCAAACGTCGCCAGGGCGGCGCGTTGCGCGGTCCCGTCCTCCACCACGGCCGTGAGCACGTCGCGGAGTTGCCCGGCCACCTCCGCGGGAACGACGCGGCGGACGGCTTGCGGTGGCGCCGACGCTATCGTCTCCCCCTCCACCGTGCGCACCTCCCGGACGAGCCGCGGAGCCATCAACGTACCGCCGTTCGCGAGCGCGCCGTACGCGTAGAGCATCTGCAGCGGCGTCACCGCGACCTCGTATCCCATGGCGAGGCTCACCGGTGTCAGCCGCGACCAGCGCCGCGGCGCGGGGAGGCGCCCGGCCGACTCCGCCGGGTAGTCGATTCCGGTGGGGGTGCCGAAGCCGAAATCCCGCAGGTAACCGAACTGCTCCCCCGGGGGAAGACGGGACGCCAGCTTCGCCATGGCGACGTTGCTGGAAACCCGCAGCGCGTCGCCGACGGTGAGCCGGCCGTACGGGTGGACGTCGTGGACGACGCGTCCGTTCCCCGCCAGCCATGCGCCGTTCTCGCAGTCCACGGTTTCGCTCAGCGATACCCGCTCTTCCGCAAGCAGCGCCGCGAGCAGGAACGGCTTCAGGGTGGAGCCGGGTTCGTACGGCTCGGAAGCCGCGGCGAGCGAGCGGGCGTGGCCTTTTCGGCGCGAAACCGCAGCGAGCAGGTCTCCGCTGTGGGGATCGGCGATGAGCAGGTCACCTCCGGACGCTCCCGTCGCCCGAAGCGCGTGGCGAAGAGCGAGGTCGGCGATCTCCTGGAGCACGAAGTCCAGGGTCAGCTGCACGTCGGCCCCGGCCGTCGGTGCCACCACCGGGAGCGACAGCGTGGGTTCGGAGCGGCCGCGGGCGTCGCGCCGCAACACGGAGTAACCGGGGACGCCGCGCAGCGCGACGTCCAGCTCCTGTTCCAAGCCCCCCATGGGCCTGCCGTCCACGCCGACGCTGCCGAGCAGCTCGCGCCCGATCTCCCCCTGGGGATAGTAGCGCTGCACGCGCCGTTCCCAGTGAAAGCCGCGCAGCTCCGGGATCCGCCGCCGCTCACCCGCGGAAAAGGATCGTCGCACCACCACCCACCGCTTCGACGTAGCGGTAGCGCGCCGCGCCTCGGCGGCCGACATTCCGGCGGCATCGCGGAGCACCGCACGGGCCCGCTCACGACTCCTCAGTTCGCGCGGCGCCACCGCGAGCCGGAAGGTTTCCCGGCTCAGGGCGAGCGGCACTCCGTGGCGGTCGAAGACCCCGCCGCGGGGTGCGGCAAGGACGCGGCGCTCCTGCTGCTGGGCGACGGCCCGGGCCGCCCAGCGGTCTGCCTCCAGCACCTGCAGTTGGAAGGCCCGCCCGACCACGAGCAGGAAGACAGCCGCGAGGGCCCCGAGCAGGAGCCGTCCGCGCGTGCGGAGGTGTCCGGGCTGCTCGCGCGACGCCTTCACCTCGCGCCCGGGATAATGACGAAAACGATCTCGCTGTCCTCGGGTACGTGCATCCCGAGACGGCGCTCGGCGAGCGAAACGACCCGCCCGCGTCCCGCGAGGGTGCGGATCCTCGCCTCCGCTTCGAGCCGTCGCGCTTCGACCGTGGAGCGCTCGCCGGTCAGGGCACGCAGCTCGCGATCGAGTGCCACGCCGCGGGTCTGCCGCCAGACCACGACGCCGAGGGAGCCGAGCAGGAGCAGCAGCCAACCCGTCAGGCGCGCGCGCCCCGCCCCGCGACGCGCCGTCACCGGCGCCTCCAGGCGCGCAGCCGCGCGCTCCGGGCCCGCGGATTCGCGGCGACCTCTCGCTCCCCCGCCGCGACCCCCCGCGCGAGCAGTGTGCCCTCCGCGACGCCGCCGCACGTGCACACCGGGAAGCCCGGAGGGCAGGTGCAGGCGGTGCTCCAGTCGCGGAAGGTGTTCTTGACCACGCGGTCCTCGAGTGAATGGTACGACAGCACGACGAACACGCCGCCGGGCGCGAGCGCCGTCCGGATCTCCGGCAGCGCCTCCTGCAACGCGTCGATCTCCCGGTTGACGGCGATCCGCACCGCCTGGAAGATGCGCGCGCGATCGGCGATCCGGGCCGCGGGCCCCAGCGCGCGGTCGGCAGCCGCGACGAGCTGGTCGCTCCTGCGCAGCGGCTCCGTTTCGCGCGTTTCCACCAGCAGCCGGGCGAGCCGCTTCGCCCGCCGTTCCTCGCCCCAGCGCCGGAAGAGATCTGCCATCTCCTCCTCCGGCAGGCGGTTCAGCAGCTCGGCCGCGCTCTCGCCCCCGCCCGCTCCTTCCATGCGCATGTCGAGCGGGGCTCCCGGCCGAAAAGTGAAGCCGCGCGCCGTGTCGTCGATCTGGTGCGATGAAACACCCAGGTCGAGCAGCGCGCCCGCGAGCATTCCCTGCGCTATCCCCGCGGCATCGACCGCAGCGGCGAAGTTGGCGCGAACGAGGCGGACCCGGTCGCCGAACCGCTCCAGCCGACGCCCGGCCTCGCGGATGGCATCGGGATCCCGATCGACCCCCACCAGCCGGGCCGAGTCCCCACGCTCCAGGAGCGCCTCGGCGTGCCCGCCGCCGCCCACGGTTCCATCCAGGAAAAGACCCCCCCTCTCGGGCTCCAGGAGCTGGAGGGTTTCCTCGACCAGGACCGGGCGGTGGTAGTCGGAAGCATGGGCGTCGGGGGTCAACCGAAGATGTGAGTGAAGCGCGTCGTGTCCTCGCTCGGCGGGGTCACCGACGCCTCGAAGCGGTCCGGATCCCACAGCTCGATGCGGTCGATTGCTCCCACCACCAGCGCCGATCCGCCGATGTTCGCGGCCTCCCGCAGCCGTTCGGGGATGAGGATGCGGCCCTGCCGGTCTGGCACCACTTCCACCGCGTTCGCCGTGACCCCCAGGAACCAGCTGCGCGCCGCGGGGTCGGTGCGGAGCAGTTCCCGCAGACGGTCCTCGACCTCCGCCCAGGTCGCAGCCGGGAAGAGAGCCAGCGAATCGGGGAACGCCTGCGCGAGCACGAACGGCGCGCTCGAGGTGTCGCGACGAAAGGCAGCGGGGAGACTGAGGCGGCCCTTGTCGTCGAGCTGATGGTGGTAGCTGCCCAGAAATCCGCTCATCCCACTCCCGTTCGCCTGTTCAGGGAGGTACCCCACTTCATCCCACTCTTCCCCACCCAGCTCCAAAGTAAGCACGGGAGATCGGAAGTCAAGAGCAGAATCGCTCCCGTCACGACGACGGCGGTGGTCGGCTTCTTGCCGACCGTCGAGCGTCTCCACATCCTCCTTCCCCTGCTGCAGTGAAGATCTCTCTGGTCGTCAACCCCTCCAGTGCCGATGCGGTAGAAGAGCTCCGGCAGGGCGTCACCGCGCTGCGCGAAGCGGGACACCTGGTCAAACCGCGCCTCACCTTCGAGCGCCGCGATGCGCGTCGCTTCGCCGCCGAGGACGCGCGCGACGGAATGGATTTGCTGGTCGCGGGCGGGGGAGATGGGACGGTGAGCGAGGTCGCCGCCGGGCTGCTCGACTACCTGACCGAGGCGGGTGGGAGCGATCGCCGGGCACCGCGGCTCGGCATCGTGCCGCTCGGAACGGGCAACGACTTCGCCTGCGCGCAGGGGATCCCGGAGACACCGAGCGACGCTCTCGCCACGGCGGTGATCAGTCCCGGACGGCCGGTGGACATAGGGCTGGTGAACGGCCGCGCGTTCGTGAACGTCTCCACCGGCGGCTTCGGCGCGGAAGCGACGGAAGACACCGGGGAGGCGGCCAAGCGGGTGCTGGGTCCGCTCGCCTACGTGGTGACGGGGGTGCAGAAATTCGCCGCCCTGGATCCCACCGAGGCGCGCTTCACCGCCGACGACGGGGAAGTGCTCTACGAGGGCTGCTTCCTGCTCTTCGCGGTGGGCAACAGCCGCCGCACCGGCGGGGGCAACTGGCTGACGCCACGGGCCGAGCTGGACGACGGGCTGCTCGACGTCTGCATCGTCCGCGACATCCCGCGCATCGAGCTGCTCGCGCTGGCCCCGGCACTGCGTAGCGGGGCGCACGTCTCCGACCCGGCGGTGATCTACCGTCAGGTGCGTACGCTACGGGTGGACGCGGAGTGCGAATTGTCGGTCAACGCGGACGGCGAGCCGCTGGACGG
>JBPCJG010000145.1:0-4933 GCA_051005515.1 Longimicrobiaceae bacterium | reverse complement strand
GGATACGGCGCGCAGGTGGCGATCCTTTCCGAAGCGGCCAACGTCTTCCGGGAGGGCGAGCTCGGGCGCCGTCGGTTGGAGCGCGTCGCCGGGGGGTGGCGGTCGCCGGGAACGCGCAGGACGATTGCAGACGAAGAGTTGCATGAGGAACTGGCGGCCGACCCCGCGCGCTTCACCCCGAACGTTCTGCTGCGGCCGGTCGTCGAGAGCGCCGTCCTGCCCGTCCTGGCGTACGTCGGTGGACCGGGGGAGATCGCCTACTTCGCCCAGCTCGGCGCACTCTTCCAGGTCCACGGCGTGCCGCCGCCGCTGGTCTACCCGCGAGCGTCTTTCGTGCTGATCCGCGAGGAGCTCGACAGCCACCTCGCCCGACTCGGGCTCACTCTCGCCGACCTCGAGTTTCCCGCTCACGAGCTCGCGGAGCGCCACGCCCGCCGGCAGCTACCGGCCGACGCCGCCGCCGCGCTGCACTTGCTCCGAGCGTCGCTGACGGAGCGCTACGACGAAGTGATCGCCGCCGGAGCGGCGCTGGACCCCACGCTGCGGCTGGCGCTGGCCGCCAGCCGCGACCGGGCGCTGCTCGAAGCGGCACGCGCTGAGCGCAAGATCGTGCGCGCGGTAAAGCGCCGGGAAGCCGATGCGCTGCGGGCGTTGGACGAGCTGCTCGCGGAGCTGCGCCCGCTCGGCCAGCCTCAGGACCGGGTGCTCAACGCGCTCCCCTACCTCGTCCGCTTCGGTCCGGATCTGCTGCATGAAATCGCCGCGCGCATCGAGGTTCCGCTGCATCGAAAGGCCGCCGCGTCGTGAGCGAAATGCCCCCTCCCCCGGTTCCGGAAGAGGCCGAGGAGCAGGTCGGTCCCGATCCGGTCCCCGAAGCGGAAGCGGCAGCCGCCGGGTCCGGTTCCGCTTCCTCGCTCGTCGCGGCCGGCATCTTCCTGAGTCGGATCGCGGGGCTGGTACGGCAGCGCGTGCTCGCCCAGTTCTTTGGGACTTCGCTATACGCCGATGTGTTCAGCATGGGAACTCGCATGCCGAACGTGCTCCAGAATCTGCTGGGGGAGGGGACGCTGAGCGCCTCCTTCATTCCGGTCTATTCCGAGCTGCTGGAGCGGGGGGAAACCGAGGAGGCCGGGCGGGTCGCCGGCGCGGTGTTTTCCATCCTCTTCGCGGTGGCCGCCACGCTCGCGGCGGTCGGCGTCTTCTTCGCGCCCCTGCTCGTCTCCGTGTTCCTGCCGGGCTTCGAGGGGGAGCGGCGCGAGCTGACCATCATGTTCACGAGGATCATCTTCCCCATGACGGCAGTGCTCGTGCTGTCTGCCTGGGCTCTGGGGATCCTCAACAGCCACCGACGCTTTTTCATCCCCTACTTCGCGCCGGTTCTCTGGAACGCGGCGATCATCGCCGCGTTCTTTCTGTTCGGCGCCCGCTCTACGAATGCCGGCCTGCTGGAGGCGGTGGCGTGGGGGGCGTTTGCGGGAGCGCTGCTCCAGCTGGCGATCCAGCTTCCCACGGTGCTGCGCCTGGAGCGCAACCTCCGCTTCTCCTTCGGCCGGGGGATGGAGCGGGTGGGGACGGTGCTCCGCAACGCCGGGCCGGCGGTGCTCGGGCGCGGGGTCGTGCAGCTCAGCTCCTACCTGGATCAGGTGCTGGTGAGCCTGCTGGCGATTGGCGGTGCGGCGGCGCTCCAGTACGCGCAGACGCTGTATGTACTGCCAGTCAGCCTTTTCGGGATGTCGGTGGCGGCGGCGGAGCTTCCCGAGCTGTCGCGTCAGCGAGGGGGCGGGACCGAGGCGCTGCGCGCGCGCACCTCGGCTGGATTGCAGCGGGTGGCATTCTACGTGGTCCCGTCGTTCGTCGCCTTCGTCGCCCTGGGGGAGGTGTTGGTGGCGGGACTCTTCCAGACGGGCGACTTCGACCGCGCCGACACGCTGCTGGTCTGGCTGACGCTGGTGGGGTACAGCCTGGGGCTGATCGCCTCGACGGGAACCCGTCTGCTCTCCTCCACCTTCTTCGCCCTGCACGACACGCGCACCCCGGCCAAGGTCGCGGCGCTCCGGGTGGTCGCGGCCGCGGTGCTCGCTCTCCTGCTGATGATCCAGTTCGAGCCGCTCGAGGTGGAGCGCCTCGGGATCTCGATCCCCGCGGGCGTGTTCGGCGGCGTGGAAGTGATGGGCAAACCGCTGGGGCCGCTGGGACTTACCCTCGGGGCGGGGATGGCGGCGTGGATCGAATGGTACCTGTTGCGCCGTTCGCTGCGGTCCCGTCTCGGCAAGGTCGGCGCCGGCGCGGGGCCGCTCGGGCGCATGTTCGCGGCCGCAGGTGCGGGCGCCGCGGCGGGTTGGGGAGTGCGGCTGCTCCTGCCGCCGCTGCATCCCATCCTCACCGCGACACTCGTAATCGGCACCTTCGGGATCGTCTACTTCGGCATGGCGGCCGCGCTGCACCTGCGCGAAATCGCGGGCGTGAGAACGCGGCTGGGGAGCCTTCTGCGGCGCTTCCGCTGACCCGGAACGTCGCTTCGGCAGGGGGTATAACCGTCAGCCGCCGCTCCCCGATCAGCGCCCGATGGTTTCCACTCCCGATCTCGCCTCCAAGCTCCGGCACCTGCCGGCCCGGCCCGGCGTGTACCTCTTCAAGGACGCAGCCGGGCGCTACCTCTACGTCGGCAAGGCGAAGTCGCTGCGGCCGCGCGTCCGCTCCTACTTCAACTCCAACGACGGTGCGGGCATCCGCACCCGCGAGCTGGTGCGCCGCGTCGCGGACGTGGACACCATCGTGGTGGGAAGCGAGGCGGAGGCGCTGCTGCTCGAGAACAACCTGATCAAGGAGTACCGCCCCCGCTTCAACGTCAACCTGCGGGACGACAAGACCTATCCCTACATCAAGGTGACGGTGCAGGAGCCGTTTCCCCGTGTCTTTGTGACGCGACGGCTGCAACGGGACGGCGCGCGCTACTTCGGGCCGTATACCGACGTGCGGCGGATGCGCCGCACGCTGGAGCTGGTCAAGAAATTGTTCACGGTCCGCTCCTGCCGCTTTCGGCTCCCGGACGACGCGCCAGACCGGCCGTGCCTCGACTACCACATCGGCAAGTGCCAGGCGCCCTGCGTGGAGCTGCAGTCGGAAACTGACTACCGGGAGATGATCGACGAGGTCGTGGACGTGCTGCTGGGGCGGACGCGGCGCGCCGCCGAGCGGCTGCGTCGTCGGATGGGGGTCGCCGCGGAAGGGATGAACTTCGAAGCCGCCGCGACGCTGCGCGACGCGCTCGCGCGCCTGGAGGAACTGGAGTCGAAGCAGCGCATGTTCGACCTGGAGGGGATGGACCGTGACGCGCTCGCGATCGCGCGCGACGGGGCGGAAGGATGCGGAGTGGTGCTGCGCATCCGCGAAGGCAAGCTGCTCGGGCGCGAGGTGCAGTTCCTCGCGCACCTCGACCGGGTCGAGGAGGACGAGGCGCTCGCTGCCTTCGCCACGCGCTACTACGCGGTGCGCTCGGCCGAGCACGCGGACGATCTACCCGCGGAGATCTTTTTTCCGTGCGACTTCGCGGACCGGCCTGCGCTAGAGGCGCTGCTGCGCGAGCGGGCGGGGAGGGCGCTGCGTACGCGCGTGCCGCAGCGGGGGGAAAAGACCCTGCTGATCGAGCTGGCGGAGCGCAACGCCCGCCACCTGCTCGAAGAGCGCAAGCTCCTCGAGCACGCGTCCCGGAGCCGCGCTCCCGACGCTCTCTACGAGCTGCAGGAGCAGCTCGGCCTGGAAGCCGTGCCCCGCAGAATCGTCGGCTTCGACATCTCGCACACGCAGGGGAGCGAAACGGTTGGCGCCGGTGTCGTCTTCACGGCCGGCGAGCCGGACAAGGCAGGGTACCGGCGCTTCCGCGTCCGGGGGGAGTGGGGGAACGACGACTTCCGCTCGATGCACGAGGTGGTCACCCGCTACTTCGCGCGCCTGGTGGAAGAAGGTGCGGACCTTCCGGGCCTGGTGTTGATCGACGGCGGCAAGGGCCAGCTCGGCGCCGCGCTGCGGGCGCTCGCGGAGTTGGGGCTGGACGAGCAGCGGGCGATCGGCCTCGCGAAGCGGGAGGAGGAGGTCTTTCTCGCGGCCAGCGGAGCATCGCTGCGGCTGCCGCGGCGATCCGCGGCGCTGCGGCTGCTGCAGCGCGTGCGGGACGAGTCGCACCGCTTCGCGGTGGGGTACAACCGCAACCTGCGGACGAAGCGCACGGTGAGCTCGGTGTTGGCGGAGATCCCCGGCATCGGCCCCGCGCGGCAGAAGCGGCTGCTGGAGCACTTCGGCTCCCTGCACGGGGTGGCCGACGCGTCTCCCGAAGAGATCGCGCGCCTCCCCGGCTTCGGCGACGCGCTCGCGCGCAGCGTGGTTTCCGCCGTCGCGGCGGAGAGCCGTACCGAGGCGGGGGTCTGACGCGTGGCGGAGGACGGAAAGCTGCGGATCGCGGTGCTGATGGGTGGCACCAGCGAGGAACGGGAGGTCTCGCTCGCGGGTGGTCTCGCGATCTTGAAGGCGCTGCGGGAACGCGGCCACGAGGTGGCGGCGATCGACACGGCGCGCGGGGCGGTGCGCCGCGAGGCGGAGGGCGAGCTGCTTCCCGAGGGCGTACACGCCGCCCCTCCCGAAGAATTGGCGGCGACGATGACGCTGCTCGATCTCGCGGCGACGCCGGAGCTGCGGGAGGCGGACGTCGCTTTTCTCGCCCTGCACGGCGGCCACGGCGAGGACGGCACCTCGCAGGCGCTCCTGGAGATGATGGGCGTGCCGTACACCGGCTCCGGCCCACTGGGCTCCGCGATCGCGATGGACAAGGACGTTTCCAAGCGTCTGCTGCGCGAGGCGCAGGTGCCGACGCTCCCGTGGCGGTTGGCGACGGCGCCGGACTTCGCCTTCGACGACGACGTGATCGACCATCTGGTCG
>JBPCJG010000144.1:0-5462 GCA_051005515.1 Longimicrobiaceae bacterium | reverse complement strand
GGCAAGACCGATCACGATCTCACCGATCTGGCGGAAGACGTGGTCAACGAGAAGGCGATGGCCTGAGCGGACGGGCATTTTCTCCGATCAGACGGAACGGGCGCCCCTCGGGGCGCCCGTTCTGCGTTTGACGCTGCTGCCGCCGCCGCCGTAGCTTCGCGGCTCCTCCCGCGCCCCGCCGCATGCCATCAGAGCCGTTCGCCGACGACGTGGGCGACCTCCCCCCGCCGCCGGAATCCGCGACCACCCGGCGGACCGCGCTCCGGCGCTGGATCGCCGGAGGCGGGATCGTCGCGGGGCTGGTGCTGCTCGCGCTGCTGTCCGCGGGGCACCCGCCGCCGGAGGGCGGACACCTCGGCTTCTGGAGCCTGCTCCCGGCGCTGACCACGCTGGTGATGGTCTTCGTAACCCGCGAGGTGCTGTCTTCACTCTTCCTCGGCATCGCGGTGGGCGGCGCGGTGAGCGGGCGCCCGAACCTGGTGGCGGAGTTCCTCATTCCGTCGCTCGGCAGCGAGTCGTTCGCCACCATCCTGCTCGTCTACCTGTGGGCGCTCGGCGGGCTGATCG
The DNA here is from genome assembly GCA_051005515.1 of Longimicrobiaceae bacterium. Lineage (GTDB taxonomy): Bacteria > Gemmatimonadota > Gemmatimonadetes > Longimicrobiales > Longimicrobiaceae > JBPCJG01. Next base: position 4,895 of record JBPCJG010000144.1, on the reverse strand, counting down.
GCCTGTGGACGCGCACCGGCGGCGCCCGCGCCTTCGCGGAGTGGGCGGGGCGGGGGATGGTGCGCGGGCCGCGCTCCGCGCGGCTCTTCGCCTGGCTGATGGGGATCGTCTTCCACCAGGGCGGCACCATCTCGACCATCCTTGCCGGGACCACCGTGCGTCCGGTCACGGATGCGCAGCGCATCTCCAAGGAGGAGCTCACCTATCTGGTGGATTCCACCGCGTCTCCCATCGCCACCGTCATCCCCTTCAACGCCTGGCCGCTCTACGTGACCGGACTGGTGCTCGGCACCACCCCGCTGTTCGCCACGGAGGGGGCGTCGCTCGCCTTCTTTTTCCGCTCGCTGCCGTTCAACTTCTACAGCATCTTCGCCGTGCTCTCGACGCTGCTCTTCGCGCTCGGCTGGCTACCGTGGGTGGGCGGGAAGATGCGGCGGGCGATCAAACGGGCGCGAGAAACGGGCGAGCTGAACGCTCCCGGTGCGGCTCCGCTCGCGGCGGCGGAGCTCACTGAGCTGCGCGTGCCGGAGGGGTACCGGAGCAGTCTCGCCGACTTCCTCCTGCCGATGGGGACGCTGCTCGGTGTGGCGATCGGCTCCTACGCCCTGCTCGGCGAAGTGCGCATCGCGGAGGCGTTCGGGCTGGCGGTGCTGGTCGCGTTCGCGGTGGCGCTGGCCCGGGGGATGGCACTGAGCGAGGCGATGGAGGGCTTCATCGACGGGTGCAAGGGCGTCACCGTCGGCGCGCTGATCCTGGCGCTGGCCGTGACGCTGGGGCAGGTCTCGAAGTCGCTGGGGACCGCCGCCTACATCGTCGAGAGCACGCAGGCGCTGGTGCAGCCGACCCTGCTCCCGGCGATCCTGATGGGGATCTGCATGGCGGTGGCCTTTTCGATCGGCTCCTCCTGGGGGACGTACGCGGTGGTCTTCCCGCTGGCGATGCCGCTGGCGTGGGCGGTCAATCCCGACCCGACGTATCTTTCGCTCTGCTTCGGCGCAGTGCTGGGCGGCGCCGTCTTCGGCGACCAGTGCTCGCCGATCTCCGACACCACCATCCTCTCGGCCCTCGCCTGCGGCGGCGACCTGATGGACCACGTCACCACGCAGCTCCCGCTGGCGCTCGCTGCCGCCGGGGCGGCGGCGCTGGCGGCCACTGGCGTGGCGGCGGCGCTGTGACGCCGGCGGACACTACGTCCAAAGCACGTGGACGCTGTACGGCTCGAGGCGGCGGTCGTGGGTGACCAGCGTCAGCCCCTCGGTTTGCGCCTGCGCGACCAACATCCGGTCGAAGGGATCGCCGTGATGCGGCGGCAGCTCGGTGACGGCCGCAGCGTGCGCGAAGGTGACCGGCAGCTCTCCGAAGCGGTTCACCTCGACGGCCTCTGCGAACGGGATCGCAATCTCCAGCTTTCCCAGTGCCGCCTTGATCGCCACTTCCCACGCCGACGCGGCGCTAACGAGAACCTGGTCTGCTTCTTCGATCGCCTGCCGTGCATCCGCGCGAAGCCGAGGGTCGTCCTCGCTCCACCAGAGAAAAACATGGGTATCGAGGAGCAGTCTCACCCGGAATCGTCTTCGTCTTCGCCCATGAAGCCGCGGAGAATCTCCGGCGGGAGCGGATCGTCGAAATCGTCTGCGATCCAGATCTTGCCTTTCAGCAGCCCTGGCTTCCGCGGCTCTCGCGCCTCCTCCAGCGGCATCAGGCGCGCGAGCGGCTTGCCGTTTTTGGCTATGATGATCTCTTCGCCCGCCGCTGCCCGATCGACGAGGCGCGACAGTTGGGTCTTGGCCTGATACAGGTTCAGCGTCTCTTGCATGGGTCCTCCTGGTTCAACGACCGCTGAAATGGTAACCGGAAGTTGATGGTTGGTCAAGTTGGTCTGCATGCGATCCTGAGCCCCTGGCTCGCCGCCGCGCTCACCGCCCTGCTCGCCGGCGCGCACTCCGCGATCTGGGGGATGTACAAGGATGCGCCGCACGAGGGCTTCAGCGCGCGCACCTTCGTCCGCAGCATGATCTTCGCCGTCGGGCTCGGCCTGCTCCTCTATGCAGTGACGGAACTGTACCCGGCCGGCCCCGGCAGCTTGGTAGTCTTCTTCGGCGTGGTGTATGTGGTCGAGCGCGCCGTGGCCGAAACGTACAAGACGTTCTTCCGGCAGCAGGACCAGTCCAAGTACACCATCCCCATGCAGTTCGCCGTCTTCGGAAAGCCGGTGCAGAGTCGGGCGGCGCGGGCGCTCCTTGGCGTCGTCTACCTGGGACTGATGGTGGGTATGGTGTGGCTGATCCATCTCGCGCAGCGCTTGCTGGGCACCCCGGTCCCGCTCTGGGCGATCTTTACGATCGGCGCCGCCGGTGGATGGTTCTCGGCGTTCGGCGGCGCGTGGAAGGACGCACCCATCGAGGGCTTCCAGATCCTCAAGTTCTTTCGCAGCCCGCTGCTGGCCGGGACCTATGCGCTACTCGTCTCGCGGCTGACCACCGACCTGGTGTTGATCACCCTCGCCGCGGAGGGTTTCGTCATCATGACCACGGAGACGTACAAGACGTTCTTCTTTCCCAGCAAGCCGCGCGGCAAATTCGCCGACAAGCCGGTGGTGTTCCCGCGTTGGCTCCGCCTGCGGCAGCGTTTCGTGCCGCTCTATGTGCTGATCTGGTTGATCGTGATCGGCGCCTACACCCTCGCGGTGACGGGCGGCGAGACGGCGCGGGATGATCAGCTCTCGGCAGCGGGCGGATTCTCGCCCGCGAACCCTCTCTGAATCTCCGGCGGAAGCGGGCCATCGAAGTCGTCCGCCATCCAGACCTGCCCCTCCCATCCTCCCGGCCGCCGCATCGCGGTGTTCCCCCCGAGCACCACCGTCTCCCCGTGTCGCGGGATGCGCAGCCGTTCTTCCGGCAGCCCCGCGTCGCGCCAGGCGGCGCGGGTGCGCACCGGCGGCTCCAGCGGATCCTCGTCGGTGAGCCGGAACGTCCCCCGATGCATCCCAACCATGATCCCCTCTCCGCCGATCTCGCGATAGCCGTCGAAGTAGCCGCTGTCACCGCCGAAGAAGACGAAGCGGGCCGGCCCCAGCCATTGCAACGGGGAAGCGCGGCGGCTCCAGTGCGGGTCGGTGAGCAGGTTCAGGCCGCCGATCTGGAGCAGAAAGGTGGCGTGTCCTACCCACGTGATGCGGATCTCGCCCGGCGGCGCCGCGGGACGCGCGATCTGTGGCGAGGCGGCGGGCAGATCCTCGGGCGCGGGGTTCGGCGCACGCAATTCGGTGAGCCGCTCCCACTGCCAGCGCCAGAAGCCGCCGCTCCGCTCCTCCCGCTCACTTTCGTCCAGCCAGGGATTGCGAAAGGTGCCGTCTCCGACGTGGTGAGGGGGAGGCGGCTTCAATCGCCGACGTAAAGCACCGTACGCATCCCCTTCGCGGCGTGGACCAGGCCGTCTTCCTCGATCGGGCAGTAGATTTTGTATCTGCCAGGCGACAGCTCGACGGAGAGGGTGGCGCTGGCCCCGGGCGCGAGGTGCTTCGTTTCCCGCTCGATCCCCTCTCCCTCGACCTCGAAGGCGTGCTCCATCGTCCCACCATTGGTCACGAGAAAGGTGATCTCCCCCGCCGGCACGGTGTCCCGCAACAGCTCGATCCGCCATTCGTTCAAACGGGCTGAGACGTTGCGGGCAGCAGACTCGTTCACGGTCCCAACCGCGGGAGGCGCCGGGGTGCCTGCCGGCGTAGTGTCCATCGGCGCTGCGGCGCTCGAGGTGGCGACCTCGCCTACGTCTTCCGCCCGGTCGCCGCTACAGGCGGCGCTCAGCGCGAGGATCGAGCAGAGGAGTAGCGGGAGATATCGCGGGTTGGTGGTCATGCTGATGGTCGTGGTTGGGGGCGTGACGATGGCGGTGATCGGGTAGGGGCGACCCGGCGGGTCGCCCACGTGCGGTGTCGTTGGATGCGCCTCACCCCACCATCCCCAGTAGCGACTCCCCGCCATCGATCCAGACGGGGGTACCGGTGATGTGGTCGGCGGCGGGGGAGGCGAGAAAGAGCACGAGCCGCGCCACCTGTTCGGCGCTGCCGGGCTTGCCGCTGAGCGGGTGGTTGCCCTTGGGGAAGTCGACAGGAATGCCGGCGTTCTCCAGCCCCCGCTTCTCGGTGTGCTCTCCGATCTGCGTTTCGATGGCGCCGGGACACACCGCGTTCACCCGGATGCGCGCCGGCGCCAGCTCCAGCGCGAGCATCTTCACCATCGCGAGCTGCGCCGCCTTGGTGCAGGCGTAGGCGGTAGCGCCGGAGTTGCTGAAGACGCGCGTGCCGTTGATGGAAGCGTTGACGACGATCGCGCCGCCCCGCTCGCGCAGGTGGGGGACCGCGTGCTTGAGGGTCAGAAAGGTGCCGCGCAGGTTGATGGCTACGGTGCTGTCCCACTCCTCGGCCGTTAGCTCGTCGATGGGCGCCCAGACGCCGTTCACTCCGGCGTTGGCGAAGACCACGTCGAGTCGCCCCCACTCCTCCAAGAGGGCGTCGGTGGCGGATTTCACCGCGTCCTCGTCCGAGATGTCGGCCGTCAGGGGGAGGGCTTCGCCGCCGGCTCGTTCGATCTCCCGCGCGACCTCCCGCACTTCCTCCCCCGTCCGGCTGAGCACGCCCACGCGGGCTCCCGCCTCGGCGAACAGCAGCGCCGCCGCGCGGCCGATGCCCGATCCTCCCCCCGTCACCAGCGCCACCCTGTCGTCCAACCGCATCCGCATTGTCCGTTCGGGTCCTTACCTGCGAGAACGTGCTTCGCCGCCTGAACCGTGCCAGGGCGCGCGGCGTTCCGGGCTTGCGCGACCGCGGTACGAGCCGACAATCTGACTGCAAACCCTCCACGATCCCCGACCCCGTCCCACGTGTCGGAGGCGAC
>JBPCJG010000143.1:0-4051 GCA_051005515.1 Longimicrobiaceae bacterium | reverse complement strand
CGGCGCGCTCACTCCCCCTCCTCGCGCAGCACGCGCCCCAGCGGCCGGCGCAGCGCCGCCACGCCGGGGAGGCAACCGGAAAGCGCCCCCACGGCAACTACCGTAGCCAGCGCCGCCGCGACGCGAGTGCCGTCCCACTGGAAGAAGGTGACGTTCGCCGGGAGCCCGGGAAAGGCGAGCAGGATGTCGTCGAGCCGCCCCGCCATCCACCAGCCGAGCGGCAGCCCGAGCAGGCACCCGGCTCCCGCCAGCGCCAGCCCCTCGGCGACGACGCCCAGGAGGATGCGCCGCCGGCGAACGCCGAGCGCGCGCAGCGTCGCGATTTCCCCCCAGCGCTCGCGCACGCCGATGGTGACGATGGTGGAGACGAGCAGCGCCGTCACGGTCAGGGCGATGCTCCCCAGGATGGTGGCGAGCTGGCGGAAGTACAGCAGCCGGCCCCGCGTCGCCGCGAGCAGCTCGCGGTTGGAGTACGCGGACACCTCCGGCGCCGCCGCGGCGATGCGCGCCGCGAGCGAATCCGGATCGGCGTCGGCCGCCGCCGCCGCTCCGAAGAGCGAGACCCGGTCGGGGGCGTCCACGAGCGACTGCAAATCCGCCAACGGCATCGCCAACGAGCGCTGACCCGCGCTGTCGAAGAGGAAGCGGGCGACGCCGCTGACCCGAATGGCGCGGCCGGCGGAGGCGCCGCCCAGCCCCGCCGCCGCGGCCGGCGCGAGCGTCAGCGTGTCTCCCGGTCCCAGGCGGTAGGCCCGCGCCAGCGGCTCCGACAGCACCACCTCGCCGGACACGGGGGCCTCGCCGTCGCTGACGTCGTACAACATCTGCGACTGCGGATCGACGCCGTTGGTGAAGAGCGGCTCCCCGAGCGAGTCACCGATGACGCGGCGGAGCTGGGCGCCCAGGATCGGCGCGGTGGCCGTGACTCCGGGCACCGCGTCGATGCGGCGGCGCACCGAGGCGGCGTCGGCGATGGTGGCTTCGCTGTCGAAGGGAAGGATGCCTCGCGGGGTGACGCGGAGGGCGAAGCCGCGCGCCCCCAGCAGCTCTCCGAACGAGGTGGTGAGGCCGCCGGCCAGCAGCGTCATGTCCAGCAGCAGAGCGGCCGACACCGCGATGCCGACGAGCGCGAGCAGCGTGCGGCTGCGGCGGCGGAGCAGCGAAAGCAGCGAAGCGCGGACGATCATCCGCGCTCCCCGAGGCGCTGCGGCCGGACCCGTACCGTCCGCCAGGCGGCAAGGATTCCCGCGGCGATGCCGAGCGCGAGCCCCAGCAGCGCCGCGACCCCCGCGATGCGCGGCGTGACCAGCGCGAAGCGCAGCGTGGTGTCGTAGACGCCCGCGTAGTAGCGGTTGACCAGCCCCGAGATCCCGATTCCCAGCGCGGCGCCCAGCGCGCTCCCGAGCACGGCGATGCCGATGGTCTCCAGCACGATGGCGCGGAAGACAGTGCCGCGAGAGACGCCGATCAGCCGCAGCGTTCCCATGTCGCCGCGGCGTTCGTCCACCCGGATGATCATCACGCAGAGCAGAAAGATCGCGCTCGCCAGGATCGTCACCACGCCGATCGCGCGGTGGAAGCGGGACACCACCCGAAAGGTGGCGCTGCTCTCCTCCGCCAGCTCGGCGGTGCGGAAGGCGCGGCTGCCCAGCACGATGCTCTCGATCCAGCGCGCCGCCGAATCCGCGTCGGTGTCGGCTCGGAGCGCCACGGCGAAGCGGTCTACCCGGTCGGGCTGCGGGAGCATCGCCTGCAGGTCGGGGAGGTGCAGGCGGATCTCGTACTCGTTGCGGGCGATGCGGCTGGGGTCGGCGGCGCGCTCGAAGATGCCGGCGACGGTGAAGGCCTGCGGCGTGCTCTCGCTGGCCACCGGGCGCAGAGCGACGGTGTCGCCGACGGCGAGGTGCACGTCTTCGGCGAGGCGGCGGTCGATCAGGATCCCGGGAGGAGGAGGGGCGGCCTGCAGAGCGACGAGGGTCGCCAGGGCGAGGATCAAACGGGATTCTCCATGCCACCGAAGGTAGCCGAAGCAGGGCGGGAGTCCAGGGTACGGAGGTTGCGCGCAGCATCGCTTCGCCTCTGCCTCCCTCCTCTCACCCTGGCATGTCCGAAGAGAACCCTACCGATTTCCCGCTCCGGCTGGGCGCCATCGATATAGGCTCCAACGCACTCCGGCTGGTGGTGCGCGAATACGCCGACCGCGATCATTCGCAGCGGCTCGCGAAGGAGCGGGCGGCGATCCGCCTCGGCAGCGAGGTGTTCCGCTCCGGCCGCCTCGACTCCGCCACGGCCGACGCCGCGGCCGCGGCGCTGCGCGGCTTCGGCGAGCAGCTCGCGTCGCTGGGGGTCGAGCGCTACCGCGCCGTCGCCACGAGCGCGCTACGCGAAGCGGCCGATGGGGCGGAGTTCGCCTTGCGGGTACGCGACGAGGCGGGGGTCGAGCTGGAGGTCATCGACGGAGCCGAGGAAGCGCGGCTGGTCTCGCTGGCCGTCGCGGATGTTCTCCCGATCGCCGACGGCCGGTGGGTCTTGGTAGACCTGGGGGGCGGCAGCGTCGAGGTTTCGCTGCTCGAGACCGAAGAGATCACCTGGACGGTGTCACACCGGATGGGTTCCGTGCGGCTCCTCGCCGCCCTCGATGCCGCCGCCGATTGTACCGCCCGCATGCGCGAGTTGCTGGACGAGTACCGGACGGAGCTGCGGCTCGAGCGCCGGCTCCAGGGTGAGCCGGTGCGCGGATTCGTCGCGGTGGGAGGCAACATCGAGGAGCTCGCCCGGCTCTTCGGAAGCCGTTCGGCGGAAACCGGCGGCGCGCGGACCGTGAGTCTCGCAGCCCTCGCCCGCGGGATCGAGGAGCTCGCGGATCTTTCCCTGCAGGAACGCATGGCGGGATACAAGCTCCGCGCCGACCGGGCCGACGTCATCGTGCCTGCGGCGCGCGTATACGAACTGCTGGCTCAGGAGGTCGGCGCCGACTCCATCCTGGTTCCGGACGTCGGAGTGCGGGATGGGATCCTGCTGGACCTGCTCTCCCCGCCGCGGCATGGGAGGTGCGACGCTGACCTTTTCGCAGACAACGACGAATCAGCAGCCGTGGAGGAGAAGTGGAAAACCAGGGAGTGATGGAGCGACGCAGGAACAACGTGGGCAGCGCGGAACGATGGATCTCGGTGGGAGCCGGTGGGCTGCTGCTGGCACACGGTATCCAGCGATTGTGGAGCTTCGGCGGTCTGCTCGAGAGCGTGGCCGGTGCCGCGCTGCTCGAACGCGGAGCGACCGGCCACTGCCGGGTCTACGACGCGCTGGGGGTGGACAGCAGCGCCACCGGCCCCGCCGCGCGCTTTCCGTCCGGGACCACCGCGCGGCACGTGGAGCGCGCAGTGCTGATCCAGAAGCCCGCGCAGGAGCTGTACGACTTCTGGCGCGACTTCACCAACCTGCCGCGCTTCATGGAGCACCTGGAGTCGGTCCGGCCGCTCGAAGGGAACCGCTCCCGCTGGAAGACGAAAGGACCGGCGGGGATCGACGTCGAGTGGGAGGCCGAGATCATCGACGACGTGCCGGGGGAGCGGATCACCTGGAGGTCGGTGGAGGGCTCCGACGTCGCCAACGACGGGACCGTCCGCTTCACGCCGCAGCCCGGCGGCGACGGCACCGAGGTGCGCGTCTCCATGGGGTGGCTCCCGCCGGGGGGCAAGCTCGGCTCGGCCGTCGCCAGGGTGTGGGGGGAGAACCCGGACCGGCAGGTGCACGACGACCTGCGCCGCTTCAAGCGGATGATGGAGGCGGGAGAGGTGCCGACGGTCGAGGGACAACCCACCGGAGCCTGAGGATCCCATGAGAGCCCTCTGCTGGCACGGCAGCGAAGACGTCCGTGTCGATACCGTCCCCGATCCCCAGATCCTGAATCCCCGCGACGCCATAGTCCGCGTCACCTCCACCGCCATCTGCGGTTCGGACCTGCACCTCTACGACGGCTACATCCCCACCATGGAAGCGGGCGACATCCTCGGCCACGAGTTCATGGGCGAGGTGGTCGAGGTGGGCCGCG
>JBPCJG010000142.1:0-11167 GCA_051005515.1 Longimicrobiaceae bacterium | reverse complement strand
CCGTCCACGTGGTATTCCCGCGCCCAGTGCAGCGCGCTCCCGATCGCCAGCTCGCGCACCGCGTGGCGGCCGTAGTCGATAGCCGCGCCCCACGGGGTGTCTTCCGATCGGTCAAAGATCCGCCCTGAGGTGAGCGCAGGGAGATAGTTGCCTTCCGGTCCGAAGTGGTTGTAGACGACGTCGAGGATCACCGCGAGCCCGCGGGCGTGCGCCGCGTCGATCAGCCGGCGCAGCCCTTCCGGCCCGCCGTAGGCGTGATGTGGCGCGAACCAGTAGACGCCGTCGTATCCCCACCCCCGTCGCCCTGCGAACTCCACGACCGGCATCAGCTCCAGCGCGGTCACCCCCAGCTCCGCGAAATGGTCCAGGTGCTGGATGAGCGCCTCGAACGTCCCCTCCTGCGTCGCCGTTCCCACGTGCAGCTCGTACACGCTCAGGTCTTCGAGTATGACCCCGCGCCAGCTCCCGTCACTCCACGAGAAGCCCGCCGGATCGACGATTTCGGACGCTCCGTGCACCCCCTCCGGCTGGGAGCGCGAGGCCGGGTCGGGAACGCACTCGCCGCCCAGGGCGAAGCGGTAGCGATCGCCCGCACCCGCGCCTTCGACGAGCGCCGCGAAGTACCCTTCCCCCTCGCATACCAGAGGATGGAGCTCGACGCCGGCTTCGCCGCGTGGAGGCCGAACTTCGACGTCCACCCGATCGTGCACCGGGGCCCAGACGCGGAAGCGGACGCCGCCTTCCTCCACCCTCGCCCCGAGGGGCCGGGCCACACCGATCATCCGGCCGGTCGCGGTGAGCCCCGGGAGCGGCGCCGCATGGCCACGAGCGACCGGCCGGCCAGCTCCACGATCTCGCCTCCGGGGACGAAAACGGTGCCCGCGCGGATCTGCGGAGCCGCCGAATCGAGCACCACCTCGTAGACGGTGCCAGGCGTGGCGCGCGGAAGCGTGAACTCCACCGCCGCCGGAACCGAGTTGAAGAGGAGCAGAAAGGAATCGCCGGTGACGCGCTCCCCGCGTTCGCTCCAGGCAAGCAACGCGTCTCCCCCGAGACGCATCCCGAAGCAGTGGAAGTCCTGCGTGTCCCACTCCCCCTGGGTCATCTCCTCGCCGTCGGGACGGAGCCAGACCACGTCTTCCAGCTCCGACCCGCGGACGTGGCTCCCCCGCAGGAAATGGCGGCGACGGAAGACGGGGTGCTCGCGACGCAGGCGAGCGACGCGCCGGGTCCAGTCGAGCAGGACGCGGTCGCGCGGCTTCAGATCCCAGTCGACCCAGGAAACCACGTTGTCCTGCGCGTAGGCGTTGTTGTTGCCGCCCTGTGTCCGCCCCATCTCGTCTCCCGCCGTGAGCATCGGGGTGCCCTGCGAGAGCAGCAGCGTGGCGATGAAGTTCCGCTTCTGCTTCTCCCGCTCCGCTACGATCAGCGGGTCGTCGGTGGGGCCCTCGACGCCGAAGTTCCAGCTCCGGTTGTCGTCATCTCCGTCGCGGTTCCCCTCGCCGTTCGCCTCGTTGTGCTTCTGGTTGTAGGTGACCAGGTCGTTCAGGGTGAAGCCGTCGTGCGCGGTGACGAAGTTGACGCTCGCGTGCGGCTTCCGTCCCCCGGATTCGAACAGGTCGCTGGAGCCGGTCAGCCGGGTGGCGAGCTCGCCGATGCTGCCCCGATCGCCTCGCCAGTATGATCGCACGGTGTCACGGTAGCGGCCGTTCCACTCCGCCCAGCGGACGGGGAAGGCGCCTACCTGGTAGCCACCCTCCCCCACGTCCCACGGCTCCGCGATCAATTTGACCCCGCCCAGCACCGGATCCTGGTGGATCACGTCGAAAAAGGATGCGCCCGGGGAGAAGGCGTGCGGGTCCCGCGCGAGCGTGGTGGCGAGGTCGAAGCGGAAGCCGTCCACGTGCATCTCCTCGACCCAGTAGCGGAGCGAGTCGGTCACCAGCTTGAGCGTCTGGGGATGCGAGGTGTCGAGCGAATTTCCGGTGCCGGTGTAGTCCATGTAGTAGCGCGGCTCGCCGGGAACGGTGCGGTAGTAGGTGAGGTTGTCGATGCCGCGAAAGGAAAGCGTGGGGCCGAGTCGATTCCCCTCCGCCGTGTGGTTGTACACCACGTCGAGGATCACCTCGATGCCCGCGGCGTGCAGCCGACGAACCATCTCCCTGAACTCCGCCACCGCGGCGACCGGAGCGGACGAAGCAGCGTAGCGGCCGGTGGGGGTGAAAAAGTTGAGGGTGCTGTACCCCCAGTAGTTTCGCAGCCCCTTCTCGACCAGGAAGCGATCGTCCACGAACTCGTGTACGGGGAGCAGCTCGAGGGTGGTGACCCCGAGCTCGCGCAGGTGCCGGATCACGGCGGGGTGCGCGACACCCAGGTAGGTGCCGCGCAGCTCCGCCGGCACCTCGGGATGCAGGCAGGTGAGTCCGCGGACGTGCGCTTCGTAGATGACCGTGCGACTCCACGGGATCAGCGGCGGCGCGTCTCCGCGCCAGTCGAAGCGCTCATCCAGCACCACCCCCTTCGGCACGCCGCCCGCACTGTTCCGGGTGTCCATCACCAATTCTTCCTCGTCCCCGCCGAAGCGGTAGCCATAGGGGTGGTGCTCCCAGAGCACACGCCCCGCCAGCGCGCGGGCGTACGGGTCGATCAGCAGCTTGTGCGGATTGAAGCGCAGGCCACGCTCCGGCTCGTACGCGCCGTGCACCCGGTAGCCGTAACACTGCCCCGGGCGGATTTCGGGAAGGTAGCCGTGCCAGACCCGGGCGGTCCGCTCTCGCAGACGGAAGGCGTGGGTCGCCCGGGACGCGTCCGCGGCGTCGAACAGGCAGAGCTCGACCTCGCTGGCGCCTTCCGAATAGAGCGCGAAGTTGGTCCCCTTTCCGTCCCAGGTGGCGCCGAGCGGAAAGGGCCGTCCGGCCAGGATCCGGCTGGACGCCGCAGGGGCGCGGGACCCGGGCGAAGGAGGACGCCGGTGGTGCACGCCCACGGATCTGTCGTTCATGGAGTGGTGAAGGGAAAACGTGATGCCGTGAAAGCGCGCTTCTTGCGAGAACCGGGGCGGGAGCGGCGAACGCCGCAGCCATCATCGTCGTCCTTTGCCGCCGTGTCTGAAGACTTCGCGACCATTCCGCCGCGGGCCTCGTACCGCGTTCAGTTCAACCGTGCCTTCCGCTTCCGTGACGTGGAAGCGATCGTCCCCTACCTCGCGGAGCTGGGAATCTCCCACCTCTACGCTTCGCCCTTTCTCCAGGCGAGCCCGGGAAGCACGCACGGCTACGACATATCCTCGCACGAGCGTTTGAACCCGGAAATCGGGGAGCCGGAAGAGTTCTCGTCTCTGACGGGTGCACTGCGCGAGCACGGAATGGGCCAGATCGTGGATCTGGTCCCCAACCACATGGGGATCGCCGAGGAGGGAAACCGTTGGTGGATGGACGTGCTGGAACACGGGCGCAGCTCCCCCTACGCTGCCTTCTTCGACATCGACTGGCACCCCGCGAAGCCGGAGCTGGCCGGCAAGGTCTTGCTGCCGATCCTGGGCGATGTGTTCGGCCGAGTACTCGAGCGTGGCGAGCTGCGGCTGGAAGAGAAGGACGGGGCTTTCCGCATCCACTACTTCGAGCGCACGCTCCCGATCGCGCCGCGCGCCGCAGCCCATGTGCTGCACGACTCCCTGGGACGGTTGGGAAACGCCGCGGAGGAGGAGCGTTTGGAGCTGGCGAGCATCGCCGCCGCGCTCGGCAACCTCCCGCCGCGTGACCGGACGGATCCGCACAGCGTGAGCGAACGGAGGCGGGAAAGCCACGTCGGACGACGGCGCCTGCGAGAGCTGCTGCGCGGCTCGTCCGCGGTCCGCGGCGCCGTTTCCGCCGCCGTCACCCACATCAATGGTACACCCGGAAAGCCACGCAGCTTCGACGCTTTGGAGGCGCTGCTCGAGGAGCAGCCGTATCGTCTCGCCTTCTGGCGCGTCGCCGCCGAGGAGATCAACTACCGCCGCTTTTTCGACATCAACGAGCTGGCCGGCGTTCGGGTGGAGCTCCCCGAGGTCTTCCATGCCACGCACGCGCTGATCCTCGGCCTGGCCGGGGGCGGTGCCATCGACGGGGTCCGCATCGACCATCCCGACGGCCTCTTCGATCCCACGGAGTACCTGACGCGGCTGGCGCGAGCGCTGCGGGAACGCAGCGGGCGCGACCTTCCCGTCTGGGTCGAAAAGATCCTCACCGGCAACGAGGAGCTGCCGGCGGAATGGCCGGTCGCCGGCACCGTGGGGTACGAGTTCCTCAACGATCTCACCGGGCTGCTGGTCGCGCGGGAGGGACGGGCGCCCCTCGACCGCCGCTACCGGGAGATCGCGCCCGAGCTTCCGGAGTTCGAGGAGATCGCGTACGCGGGCAAGAACCTCGTCCTGCGGAGCGCCCTGGTCAGCGAGCTGAACGTGCTGACCGACCTGCTGAACCGCATTTCGGAGCAGGACCGGCAGACACGCGACCTCACTCGTGGCAGTCTTCGTGAAACCCTGCGCGAGACGATCGCCTGCTTCCCCGTTTATCGGACCTACATCGACGCGGCAGCGGGTGTCGTCGCGAAGCGGGACGCGGAGTACCTCGAGCGCGCCGTGCGCACCGCGCGGCGGCGCAATCCGGCGATCAGCGGCCTGCTCTTCGACTTCGTTCTGGATACCCTGCTGCTGCGCTGGCCGGCGGGCCTCGACGCGGCGGGTCGCCAGGAACGCGCCGACTTCGTCATGCGCTTCCAGCAGCTCACGGGTCCGGTGATGGCGAAGGGGGTGGAAGACACCGCCTTCTACGTTTACAATCGCATGGTCGCGTTGAACGAGGTGGGCGGCTCCCCAGACCGCTTCGGCATCTCCATCGACGCGTTCCACCGGTCGTGCGCGCGTCGCGCGGAGCGCTCGCCCTACGCCCTAAACGCCACCTCGACTCACGATACCAAACGAAGTGAGGACGTGCGCGCGCGGCTCGCCGTCCTTTCCGAGATCCCCGATCGCTGGGCGGAGGCGACGCAGCGATGGATGGCGCTCAACGCCCCGCTGCGGAGCGACGATCCCGACCGCCGCATCCCCTCCTCCAACGACGAATACCTGCTCTACCAGACGCTGGTCGGGGTATGGCCCCTCGGGGATCCGGACCCGGCGGAGCTCGCGCCTTTCGCGGAGCGCGTCCGGGTTTATCTCGAGAAGGCGATCCGGGAAGCCAAGACGCACACCTCCTGGATCAGTCCGGATGCCACGTACGAGCGGGGCGTCGCAAACTTCGTCACCGCGCTGCTGGACCCGAAACGGAGTGCGGAGTGGCTGCGTGACTTCCTGCCGCTGCAGCGCGAAGTCGCCCGGCGCGGAATGCTGAACTCGCTCACCCAGACCCTGCTCAAGATCGCCGCGCCGGGAATTCCGGACGTGTATCAGGGGCAGGAGGTGTGGGACTTGTCGCTCGTCGATCCGGACAATCGCCGTCCGGTGGACTACGCTCGGAGAGCCGGCCTGCTCGCGGAGCTCCGAGACGCGGAGTCCGAGGGGCGGCTCGGCGACTTCGCGGCGGAGGCACTGCGGAAGTGGGAAGACGGCAGGGTCAAGCTCCTGGTGCTGCACTGCGGCCTGGAGCTGCGGCGGCGGCATCCGCTGCTGATGACCCGCGGCCGCTACCTTCCGCAGACGGTTTCCGGTGAAAGGGCGGACAACGTCTGCGCCTTCGGGCGGGTCGCCGACGGCGCCAGCGCGGTCGTGGTGGCGCCCGTGCTCGGCACGGAGCGGCCGCTGAGCGGCGACGCGGCGCGGAAGTGGTGGGGCGATACGCGGCTGCGGCTGTCGCCCGAACTGGCCGGCGACTATCGCGAGCTGCTGACGGCGAGCCGGGTGGACATCGGACGCGGCGCCGAGCCGTCCCTGTGCGTCGGCGAGCTGCTCGAGCGCTTTCCGGTGGCGCTGCTGGAGAGGAGCTCCGCGGAGTGACCGCGGAGCTGGCGTCAGGTGGAGACCTGTCCTACCAGGATGGGGGTGGTGGTCGGCTGCGGCACACCGCCGGCGGGCTCTTCGGTGACCGCAACGCCGTCGAGCTGGTCCGGCTCCAGAGCGTACTCGGCCTGCAGCGTCGCTACCCCGCCGCTTCCGGGCATGAAGGTGCCCGCGCTGACCGGGCCCGCCGCCGTGAGTAGCCAGAGCTGGTACGTCCGGTCGGCTCCCACCGGGGGCAGATCGTAGGCGAAAAAGGTCCAGCGATCTGCCGCAAGGTCCCAGAACATCTTGCCGGTCGGCTCGACGTCCGCGGCCCCGCCGAGCTGGATCACGCGGACGGATTCACCCGTCAGGCCGGCGGTGTAGCGCTGCCACGCAGCGAGAGCGGCGCCTTCGCGGGCGCGCTCGCTCTCCACCGAGGCGAGCCGCGCTTCCGTTCGCTCGAGCCGCTGCTGCGTCAGGACCGCGTAACTTCCGGCCGCCACGAAGAGCCCCGCGAGGACCGCCATCGCGAACCACGGATTCAGTGCGCGGGCCGGGGTGATGGGAGCCGTCGGCGCGACGGCGGAGCCGGAGCTCACGCTCAATGTCCGCCCCCGCTGCACCTGCGCGTAGAACACCGTCAGTACGGTGACGGTGGCGAGAACCCCCGCCGCCATCCAGCCGAAGTCGAGTGCCTGATGAAAGGCGTGGTGCGTTACCAGCAGGCCCGCCAGCACGGCGGCCGCCGCCCACCCGCTCCAGACCGGAACGCCGGGAACGGAGGCCGTGCGGCGGGGCTGGTTCGGCCGTGGCGCCGGCGCAGCCGGAGCCACGGCGGCTGCCGGCTGCGCGCGGACCCGCGTGAGCAGCCGTTCGCGGACGCGGGCGACGCGCTCATCGTCGAGAGCAGCGGGAGGTAGAGCGGTGCGCAACGCGGCCACCGTGGAGCGCAGCGCCGCGAGCTCCCGGCTGCAGACCTCGCACTCGTCGAGGTGCTCGCGCACACGGGAGTGCTCCTCGTGGTCGAGGGCGTCCAGCGCCTCGGCCGCGAGTGCCTCTCTGATCCGTGTGTGCCGCTCCGCGTTCATTCGAGCTCATGCTTGAGGCTATCCAGACTTTCCCTCAACTTCTGCATCGCCAAACGGACCCGCGTCTTCACCGTTCCGAGGGGGGTTTCCATCCGGGCCGAGATCTCGCTCTGACTCATGCCGTGGAAGTACGCGAGTTCCACGGTCTCCCTCTGCTCTTCGGGGAGCTGCTCCAGTGCCGCCGCTACACGATCGCGGAGATCCGCGTCCTCCGTCCTCTGCAGCGGCGAAGCCGCGAACGACGTATTGCCGAGCCGTGGCCTGCCCTCCGGCAGCTTTTCCCAGCTCTCCTCTCGAACCCGCCGGCGCGCGCGGATCCGATCCAGCGCCCTGCTCCGGCTGATCATCCCGATCCACGTCGAAACTCCCCCCCGCGACTCGCGGTAGCGGCCGGCCTGCTGCCACGCCTGCCAGAACGTCTCCTCCACCACCTCTTCGGCGTCGCTGTCAGCGAGCATCGCACCGACGATGGAGTAGACCATGGGGACCATGCGGTCGTAGAGGAGTCCGAGGGCCTGCTCGTCTCCATCCGCCATGCGTCGGACTAGGTCCGAGTCCGAAGGTGGAGCGATGTCAGGGACCTGCTCCGAGGCAGTCCGGGACTCGGCGCGGCCGCATTCTGGAAAGGGGTACGACTGGTCGCAGGGGGTTGGATCCATGTCGACGGAATACGCAGGATCCGTGCGGGAACAAATGAGGAGACTTCTCTGGCGCAACCGAGCCGCGCTCCGTTGCCGCCGGCACGTTGTTCGCCCGGCGGGTCAGGGGAGCCGGCGGAACACCTGGCTTCGAGTGAAGAGCAGGCTTTCGGTACGACCGGCGTAGCTGGCGCGTAACACGTTCACCTGATCGTCGTACAGATCGAAGAGCAGCGAGTTCCGCAGGGCGCCGCCCGCGATCCCCCCTGGAGCGGAGCCCCGCAAACGGATCCAGAAGACATCCCCCTGCCGCCGCATTTCGACCGGGTGCAGCGCCACGACTCCACCATCACTCCCCCGCAGGCGGAGGGCCCACGCCAGATACGCGGCGGTCGAGCCGACCCGGCTGAATCCGGCGGCTTCGCGCGCCCGCGCCACGCGCCCCACCGCACGGGTGAAGTCGTCGACGAAGGCGCGGATGCGCAGCTCGACCCCCCCGTCGGTTCCGTAGATCAGCTCGGTGAGTGTCGTGTGCAGCGGGTGGGCATGGGCGTTCCGAGGCAATGCGGACGCGAGCGACACCACCAGGACAACCAGCGCAGACGCGCCGCGGGCGCTTTTCACCACGGGGCCCGCTCAACGGCCCAGAGGGTGGCGATCACCGCTACCACCGAGGACACCGCCACGACGCGGAGGCGGAGCGGGGCGGGTGCCGACCTCGGCAGCCGCAGCCGCATCGCTTCCAGCACGCGGTCGAACCCGCTCAGTAACAGGAGCACGAGCACCAGTACGACGATCTGGCCGAGCTCGATGCCGGCGTTGAAGCCTAGCAGGGGAACCGCGATCTGCTCGACGAACAAGCTGCGGAGATAGCTGGCGAAGCCGGCGCCGTGGACGAGCCCGAAGATCCCGGAGAAAATCGGTCGGTACCCGCCCCCCCAGAAGGCCCTGGTGCGATCGGCGACGAGCAGGTTCTCGGCCGCGGTCGCGACGATGGTAACGGGGATGAGGAACTCGATCAGCGGCTCGGGCGGGCGGAAGGCACCCGTTACGGCGAGAACGAGCGTCAGCGAGTGCCCCACGGTGAACGCCGAGATCACCCAGAGCGCGTCGCGCCAGTCGCGGAAGCGGTAGATCGCCGCCAGCGCCACCAGAAAAAAGATGTGGTCGACCGCCGCCAGGTCGGTGATGTGCGCAAAGCCGAGCTGGAGATAGACGAGAAACTCCGACATCCGGGCCGTGGGCTACGCCCCGCCGAAAGGCAGCCGGCTCCAGACGCTTCCTTCGAGCGAATCGAGCACCTTTCGCGCGGTCGCGGGATGCGTGGGATGGAAGCGAGGGTTGAGCTCCAGGGCGCGGCGCAGCTCGCGCGCCGCGCGTTCGTCGGCGCCGAGCGCATGGTCGATCATTCCGGCGTGGTAGAAGAGCAGCGCGTCGTCGGTTCCGAGCCGCAGCGCCCGCTGCATCGCCCGCCGGGCCTCCGCGTTCCGTCCCTGCTTGTGCAGCGCCCACGCGAGCAGGTCGTAGCCGTAGATGTCTTTGCGACTGCGAAGATCCTGCTCGGCTTGCGAGCGAACATCCTCCGCGTTCCCCCCATGATCGAGCAGGAAGAGCCCCCATTCGCGGTGGAAGCCCTGCTGCTGACTGCGCACGGCGGTCTGCATCGCTTCGGCGTACTCGGCGGCCCCGGCGCTGTCGCCCAGGGCGGCGTAAGCGTCGCTCATCACGCCGAGCGTCGCGGGGTCGAGGCGCGCCGCGATCGCTGCTTCGCCGTAGCGGATCGCGGCCCGCCAGTCGTGCCGCAGCGCCTCGAGTCGCGCCATCTCGGACAGCAGCCGAGCGTCGCCCGGAACCTCTGCCAGGGCGGTCCGCAGCTCGCGCTCGGCTGCGCCGAATCGCCCCGCCCGCAGCTCGAAGTCGGCCAGCAGGAAGTGAAAGACCAGGCGCTGTCCCGGCGTCAAACCCGTGCGACGCAGCGCTTCGTCGCGGGCGCGTTCCAGCAGCTCCCGCGCCTGGTCGCCGTGACCCGTCAGCTCTTCCCAGCGAGCCAGATCCGGCATCACGGCGAGGTCGTACCGCGCTGGCTCCAGGGAGCGGAAGGTGACGCGGGCATCGTCGTAGCGCCCCAGCTCCATCTGCGTCTTGGCGAGCAGGGCACGGTTCGCCGGCGGCTCGGGTTCCCGCTCCACCAGGTCGCGGGCGGCCGCGTGCGCCTCGACGAAGCGGTGCTGGTCGAGCAGCGCCACCGCCAGAACATAGCGGCTGCCGGTGTTGTGCTCATCGAGGAGAGAAAGCGATTCACGAGCATACCGCTCGGCACGCAGCACGTCGTCGTAGCCGCCGGTGGCGCGGGAACGCTGCAGGTAGAGCTTCGCCAGCCAGGCGCGGTCGAGCGCGCTGGTGGAATCGCGACTCGCGCGGACATCGAAGAAGCGGATCTGCTCCTCCCGGTGCTCGCCCTCCTCGCGGGCGCTCATCGCGGGCGCCGCCTTCAGCGAACGGACCGTATCGACGCTCCGCCCGCCCCCACGCTCGACGTAGAAGAACAGCGAGAGGCAGGCGAGAACGCCGGCGGCCGACAGCAAGGGGATGCGTCGCGACATGAGACGAATACGCGGGGAGGAGCGGTGAGCTCCCCGACGGATGGGCCGGGGAGCTCGACCGCCGAACTACGGCGCCGGGTTGGGGCCCGGGAAGTAGGGGAAGGTGTCGAGCGGTGCCGGATTGGTGTTGCCGACGTTGTCGGTGACCAGTCCGGGACTGACGTTGTTGGTGTTGCCGGCGAGAGAACCGAAGACCACCCCCGCGGCCTTGTCGACGACGTCGTCACCGCGGAGCTTGCGTCCGCCGTAGCCGTTGGTCGGATCCAGCACGTAGGTAAGCCAGCCCACGGCCGCGCCCCCCATGTTCGACGGGTCGTTGGCCATCGCCGCGGTGACTCCCGGGGCGCGCGTAGTAAAGACCTTGAGCTTGTCTCCCGGATTCGCGCTGGTCCCGAGCAACACGTCCGCGATCACGTTCGCGTATGCGGCGTCACGCCCCGCCACCTGCGTGACGAACGCCACGTAGTCGTCGCGAAAGTTCATGTTGTCCCGTGCAGGCGGCGTAGCGTCGTGGAGGGCGTGGAAGCGTTTTTCGACGGGGACCTCCATCGCCAGCGGATTCGCGAGCCGCTCCACCTGAGCGAACGCGGTGATGGTGTCTCCGAGAGTCACGGTATCGGTCTGCGTCACGATCACGGTGTCGGGAGGAGAGATGATGGTGCGCACGTCCGTCTCGTCGTCGCAGCCGACCAGCAGAGTGCTGCACGCGAGGGTCGCCAGCACGGCCCCCGTCTTGAGGTGATTCAGCATGATGCGGTTCCTTGGCTCGATTGAAGTGTCGGATCTCATTTCGGTGCTCCTCAGCGGCTGATGGTAGCCCACAGGCCGATCTGCCCGTTGCCGCTGCCTACGATCGCGGCCTCGGGTAGCTCCACGATG